>NZ_LDVA01000274.1:0-127449 GCF_050768715.1 Burkholderia sp. ZZQ-2
GGGCCCGCCGCAGGTTGCCTGCACGCGCGGTGCGGACGGTGGCGGGCCGGGCCTTGCCCGCCGCGCGTCAGGCGTGCTGGTCGCGCCCGCCCAGGTAGTCGAGCTTGCCGAGCTCGACGCCGCTGTGACGCAGGATGTCGTACGCGGTCGTCACGTGGAAGAAGAAATTGGGCAGCACGAAGTTCAGCAGGTACGACTGGCCGGTGAACTCGATCGGGCCGACTCGCATCTTCAGCACGATCTGGCGCGTCTCGCTGCCGTCGATCTGCGCGGCGTCGAAGCTTTTCAGGTAGTCGATCGTCTTCTGGATGCGTGCGTGCAGTTCGTCGAAGGTCTGCTCGACGTCCGGATAGCTCGGGATCTCGGCGCCGGCGAGGCGGGCGGCGCAGCCCTTGGCCGTGTCGGTCGCAATATAGACCTGGCGGACGAGCGGCAGCATGTCCGGATACAGGCGGGCGCCGACGAACACCGACGGATCGATCTGCTTTTCGGCCGCATGTGCCTGCGCCTTGCCGAGAATGTGCTGAAGATTGGTCAGGCCGCGGATCAGCACGGGCAGTGAAGCCTGGTACATCGAGATGGACATGGGGGCGACTCCTTGAGGAAGAGGGCGGCCGCTACGCGGCGCGTCGTGCATTGCGGTATCGAGACCGCTGTCGACGCATCTTAGCGCGACCGCATGACCCGTGCGCGTCGTTGGCCGTTCGGCCGATGGAGCCGGCGGGCGGGCCGGTGCGCGCGCAACGCCTTCTCGAGGTTCACTTCGCCGGGGTGGGCGAGGCCGACCGTACGGTTCAGGCTTTCGCGCGACACGTCGACGTCGAACGCGGTGTCGCTCCTGTCGATCACCGTCATGCACGCGCCCTGGATCGAAATGCTGTCACCCAGCGCGACATCGGTGAGGTCGAGGCCGCCGGCCGGCACGGTCAGGCGCACGCCGCGGCGTCGGCCGCCGACCGCGACAATTCCGGTGAACATCGTGACGATCCCGTTCAGTGCGCGGCGTCCGTCGGCGTGAAGCGCGCGAGGATCCGCAGATCGTCGCCGACCCGCTCGACCCCGTGGAACGACAGCCGCGTGCGTGCGTCGAGGCTCGCCGGCGCGGCGAGGTCGAACATGCCGGCCGCATCGGCGCCCAGCAGGCTCGGTGCGAGATAGACGAGCAACTCGTCGACGCACTGTTCGCGCAGCAGCGAGCCGTTCAGCTTGTGGCCGGCCTCGACGTGCAGCTCGTTGACGCCGCGTGCGCCGAGCGCCGCCAGCATCGCGGGCAGGTCGACCTTGCCGTGCGCATTCGCGAGCGGCACGATTTCCGCGCCGCGCGCCTTCAGCACCTTCGCCCGTACTTCGCCGGCGGCGTCGAGCCGGCCGCAGAAGATCAGCAGCGGAGCGCCTTCGAGCAGCCGCGCGTCGAGCGGCAGGTCGAGGCGGCTGTCAACCAGGATGCGCTGCGGCTGGCGCGGCGTGTCGATCCCGCGCACGGTCAGCAGCGGGTTGTCCTCGCGCACGGTGCCGATGCCGGTCAGGATCGCGCAGGCGCGCGCGCGCCACGCGTGCCCGTCGAGGCGCGCGGCCTCGCCGGTGATCCACTGGCTTTCGCCGGACGGCAGCGCGGTGCGGCCGTCGAGCGACGCGGCGGTCTTCATCCGCACCCACGGGCGGCCGCGTGTCATCCGCGACACGAAGCCGATGTTCAGTTCGCCGGCTTCATGCGCGAGCAGCCCGCAGCGTACGTCGATGCCGGCGTCGCGCAGCATCCCGAGGCCGCGCCCCGATACCTGCGGGTTCGGGTCTTCCATCGCGGCGACGACCTTCGCGACGCGCGCGTCGATCAGCGCGTTCGCGCACGGCGGCGTGCGGCCGAAATGGCTGCACGGTTCGAGCGTGACGTAGACGGTCGAGCCCGCGACGTCGTAGCCGTGCGCGCGCGCGTCCTTCAGCGCCTGGACCTCCGCGTGATCCTGGCCGGCCGGCTGCGTGAAACCTTCGCCGATCACGTCGCCGTCCTTGACGATCACGCAGCCGACACGCGGGTTCGGTGCCGTCGTATACATGCCGCGCGCGGCGAGCGCGAGCGCACGCTGCATGTGGGCGAAATCGATATCCGAGAACATGCGCGCGGCCCCGGGTCAGGCAGCGAGTGCCGCGAAGGCGCGGCGCGCGGCCGCGAGCGTCGCGTCGATCACCGCGTCGTCGTGCGTGCTCGACACGAAGCCGGCCTCGTACGCGGACGGCGCGAAATACACGCCTTCGTCGAGCATCAGGTGGAAGAAGCGGTTGAAGCGCTCGGTGTCGCTCTTCGTGACTTCGGCGAAGCTGGTCGGCACGCGTTCGGCGAAGTAGAGGCCGAACATCGCGCCGATCGAATCGGCCGCGAACGGCACGCCGGCCGCACGCGCTTCGGCCGCGAGGCCGTCGGCGAGACGCTTCGTCTGCGCGGTGAGCGCGTCGTAGAAGCCCGGCGCCTGGATCAGCTGCAGCGTCTTCAGCCCCGCGGCGACCGCGATCGGGTTGCCCGACAGCGTGCCGGCCTGGTAGACGCCGCCGAGCGGCGCGAGGTGGGCCATGATGTCGCGGCGGCCGCCGAACGCGGCAGCCGGCATCCCGCCGCCGATCACCTTGCCGAGGCAGGTGAGGTCGGCCGTGATCCCGTAGTACGCCTGCGCGCCGCCGAGCGCGACGCGGAACCCGCACATCACCTCGTCGAAGATCAGCACGGCGCCGTGCTTCGTGCACAGTGCGCGCAGCGCGTTGAGGAATTCCGGCGTGCCGCGCACGAGGTTCATGTTGCCCGCGACCGGCTCGACGATCACGGCGGCGATCTCGTCGCCGAACGCGCCGAACGCTTCCTCGAGTGCGGCGACGTTGTTGTATTCGAGGACGGTCGTGTGCTTCGCGATGTCGGCGGGTACGCCGGCCGACGTCGGGTTGCCGAACGTCAGCAGGCCCGAGCCGGCCTTCACGAGCAGGCTGTCCGCGTGGCCGTGGTAGCAGCCCTCGAACTTGACGATCCGGCTGCGGCCCGTGAAGCCGCGCGCGAGGCGCAGCGCGCTCATCGTGGCCTCGGTGCCGCTCGACACCATCCGCACCTGCTCGATCGACGGCACGAGCTTGCAGATTTCCTCGGCGATCTCGATCTCGGCTTCGGTCGGCGCGCCGAACGAGAAGCCGTCGGCGAGCACGTTCTGCACGGCCGACAGCACTTCAGGATGGACGTGGCCGACGATCATCGGGCCCCACGAGCCGATGTAGTCGATGTACTGCTTGCCGTCGGCATCCCAGAAATACGGGCCTTGCGCGCGCGCGACGAAGCGCGGCGTGCCGCCGACCGAACGGAATGCGCGCACCGGCGAGTTGACGCCGCCGGGAATGGTCTTCTGGGCGCGTTCGAAGAGGATCTGATTGTTGGACATGAGCGAAACCTGCGAGAGAAGGGCGCGGGGGCCTGTGCACGGGCCGCGGCGCCTGGGCGGAACGATCGTCCGATTGTACCGGAGACGCGCGCGGCGGGCCCGCGGCGCGGTCCGCGGCCTTTCGGCGCGTGCGGGGTTGCGCGGGCCGGGGCCGGAAAGGAGGGGCAGATGCGGCACGGCGGCCGCTTCGGTTATCGCGGCGGTTTGCGCTTGCCGGTCAGCTCGGCCCAGCGTTTCTCGAGCGGGCCTTCGACCATCGGCTTGATCACGGTGCCGGAGCTTTGCGCGTCCCAGGTCTGTACCGAGTACGGATGCACGCGCAGCGCGTCGCGCGGGATCACGACGTCCTGGTGCGCATCGACCAGCCAGTCGTATACGAAGTCGATGCACAGCCGGTAGCCGCGCTTCGTCGCCGGATCGGGTACCTCGTACGGCGCGCGCGTCACGTAGCCGGAGCCGAACACGCCCTTGGGTTCCTTCGCTACACGGTGCAGGAACACGCGGTCGCCCGGCAGGATGCCGCGCGCGAAGCCGCAGCCCCACACGTCATGCACGGCCTCGCCGGCCTTCACGCGCGCGGCGACGTCGGGCAGTTCGGGCCACGGCCATTTCTTGGGGCTCCAGATCAACAGGAAAGCGGTCATCGGTTCGGTCGTGTGTCGAATGGAATGGATCAGACAATTGGCAGCGAGGCGCTGCAAGCTTAATCGAATCCCTGCTCGCGATCCCGCGCGGCGGGCGCCGTGCCTGTGTTTTTTCCGCCGGTCGCGCGCCGGGCCGGCGGCACGAAAAAAAGTTGCGCGTACAATCATGGGCCCGAGCGCGCCGTTCGCGGCGCGGCCTCCCGTCGTCACCACCACGCGCGCCCCGATGCGCGCGGCGCTCCATTCCGGATACCCATGTCTCACGTCGTCCGGCGCCGGCCCGATGCCCGGCTGATCCTGTTGCTCGGTGCGCTCGCCGCCTGCGGGCCGATCGCTACCGACATGTACCTGCCGAGCCTGCCGTCGATCGCCGACGGCTTCTCCGTCAGCCCCGGCGCCGCGCAGCGCACGCTGACGAGCTTCATGGCCGGCTTCTCGATCGGCATGCTGCTGTACGGCCCGCTGTCCGACACGTGGGGCCGCCGTCCCGTGCTGCTCGGCGGCATCGCACTATTTACGCTCGCGAGCATCGGCTGCTTCGTGTCGAACTCGATCGACATGCTGATCCTCGTGCGCTTCCTGCAGGCGCTCGGCGCCGGCGCGGCGTCGGTGCTGTCACGTGCGATCGCGCGCGACGCGCACGAGCCGACCGACGCGGCGAAGGTGTTGTCGATGGTCGCGATCGTTACCGCGGTCGGGCCGCTGCTCGCGCCGCTGATCGGCGGGCAGATCCTGCGTTTCTCGGGCTGGCGCGGCGTGTTCGTCGTGCTGGCCGTGTTCGGCGCGGTGTGCGCGGCGACCGCGTACCTGCGCGTGCCCGAAACCTGGCCGAAGGAGCGGCGCAAGAGCGCGGCCGTGCTCGCGTCGTTCGCGTCGTACGGGCGCATCCTGTCCGACCCCGTCGCATGGGGGCACATGCTGTGCGGCGGGATGGCGTTTGCGTCGATGTTCTCGTACATCACCGCGACACCGTTCGTCTACATCGAGTATTTCCACGTGTCGCCGCAGCACTACGGGCTGCTGTTCGGCCTGAACGTGGTCGGCATCATGATCGGCAACTTCACGAACACGCGGCTGGTCGGCCGCGTCGGTTCGCTGCGCATCATCGCGGCCGCGTCGCTGGTGAGCTGCATCGCGTCGCTCGCGGTCGCGCTCGTCGCGCTGACGGGGTGGGGCGGGCTGTGGTCGATCGTCGTGTGCCTGTTCTTCGTCGTCGGCGTGGTCGGGATCCTGTCCGCGAACTGCACGACCGACCTCATGCATCGTTATCCGCACAATGCGGGCGCGTCGGCGGCCGTGTTCGGCGCGATGCAGCTGGCGCTCGGCGCGATCGCGAGCGTGGCGATCGGCGCGCTCGCGGACGGCACGCCGTTCGCGATGGGGGTGACGATCGGTGTTACGGGCGTGCTGTGTTTCGCCGGGCGCTGTCTCGTGCTGCGCTGGCACGGGCGGCCGGTGAAAGCGGGGGCGTGATCCTCCAGCCGGGCGGCACCATGAAAAACGCCACCGCGCGCGATGCGCCGGTGGCGTTTTTCGTTGGGGGGGCAGGAAGCGGCTTGCGCCGCGCCGTGCGTCAATCCCGCGCGACGTCCTTCGCCGCCGGCGACGCGCCGTGGCTCAGCCAGTCGAGCACGTCGGCCGTTTCGTCATCGCTCGCGCGTGCCTTCGCCTGGGCGACGGCCTCGGGCAGTTCGCCGTTCGTCGACGCCCGGCGGATCGCGACGCCGACCGCGAGGATGTCGATCATCAGCAGATGCAGGATCCGCGAGATCATCGACAGCTGCGATTCGCGCATCTCGATGTGGTCGGTCTCGAGCGCAACGGTCGCGCGCTTCGCGAGCGGCGTGTTGCTCGACGTGATCGCGATCACCTTCGCGCCGGCCTGCATCGCGACGTCGAGCACGCGCAGCAGCTCGGGCGCGCGTCCCGACTTCGACACCGCGACGATCACGTCGCCCTTGCCGAGCAGCGCGGCCGATGCGGCCTGCATGTACAGGTCGCCGTACGCGATCGTCGGGATCCCGAAGCGGAAGAACTTGTAGTGTGCGTCCTGCGCGACGATGTTCGAGTTGCCGAGCCCGTAGAACTCGATGCGCCGCGCGCCGTTCAGGATCTCGATCGCGTTCTCGACGTGCTCGAAGTTCAGGTGCTCGCGCAGCTGCAGGATCGCCGACACCGTGTTGTCGAGCACCTTCGCGCCGAAGTCGGTGGCCGTGTCGCCGAGATGCACCTGGCTGTGGCTCATCGGGATCGTGCCGGTGAGGCCGGTGGCGAGCTTCAGCTTGAAGTCCGACAACCCCTGGCAGCCGAGCGAGCGGCAGAAGCGGATCACCGTCGGCTGGCTCACGTCGGCCTTGCGCGCGATGTCGACGATCGGGTCGTTGATGATCGAGCGCGGATGGTTCAGCGCGAGATCGGCGACGCGGCGCTCGGCCGGCGTCAGCGCGTCGCGCATCTGGCGGATCCGTTCGAACACGGCCGACGACGCACCGCCCGAGCGGTTCGACAACTGTTCCGCGAGGATCGCGGATACGCCGAGGAACGCCGGGTATTCGGCGGTGATCAGGTAGGTCGGGATGTTCTCGAGATAGTGCGTGAAGCGGCCCTTCGCCTCGAAGCGCGCGCGGAACGACGAGCGCGTGAACAGCTCGCCGAGCTTCAGCGCGACGCCGCCACCGATGTACACGCCGCCGAGCGCACCGAGCGTCAGCGCGACGCTGCCCGCGAACGCGCCGAGAATCCCGCAGAAGCATTCGACCGTCTCGAGCGCGAGGGCGTCGCCCGCATGCGCGCGCTCGACGATCTCGACCGTGTCGACGGTCGCGGCGACGCGCTTCTTGTCGCGCGCGGCGAGCGCGCGATAGATGATCTCCATGCCGGGGCCCGCACACACGCGTTCGAACGACACGTGCGGAAACTTCTTGCGCGCGTACTGCAGCACCAGATCCTCGCGCTCGTCCTGCGGCGCGAACGACGCGTGGCCGCCCTCGCTGCCGAGCGCGATCCAGCGGTCGTCGGCCGGAATCAGCCCCGACACGCCGAGCCCGGTGCCGGGCCCGAGCAGCCCGATCACGCTGTTCTGGCGGCGCGCGCCGCCGCCGATCTGCACGCGCTGCGCGTCGGTCAGGCCCGGCAGCGCCATGGCCAGCGCGGTGAAATCGTTGACGACGAGCAGCGTGTCGAAGCCGAGCGCGCGGCGCGTCGCCTCGATCGAGAAGCTCCAGTCGTGGTTGGTCATCGTGACCTGGTCGCCGTCGACCGGATTGGCGATCGCGATCGCCGCGTGGTTCACGCGGGGGATCTTCACGTCCTTCAGGTATTTGCGGATCGCATCGGTGAGCGTCGGATAGTCGGCGCCGGGATACACGCGGATCTGCGTGATGTCGCCCGGCCCGGTTTCCAGCGCGAAACGCGCGTTGGTGCCGCCGACGTCCGCGAGCAGGCGCGGGCCGTCGGCATGCTGGCCCGCGACAACGGCCTTACTTTGCGCACCAGTAGACATCGAGCTGGGTCCCCTTGTCGTTGGCCAGTTGGGAAATCGCGTTCTTCTGCAGCGATGCGGCCGCGGCGTCGAGCACCGCGCGCTTGCGTTCGCCCGCGATCAGCAGGAACAGCCGGTCGACGCGCTTGAGCGCATCGAGCGAGAAGCTCACGCGCGCATGCGGCGCGGCGCCGGGATGCACGGCGACGAACCGCTCGGGCGTCGTGATCGCGTGATCCCATTCGGGCGCATCGGCGAAGATCGACGCGGTATGGCCGTCCTCGCCCATGCCGAGCACCGCGACGGTCGGCACGCGGTAGTCGGCGTTCGCGTTCAGCGCGGCGACGTGCGCGTCGAGCGCGCTGCGCGTGTCGACGAGCGGCAGGAAGCGGGCAGGGGCCGCCGCGTGCTGCAGCAGCGTGTCGCGCACCAGGCGCGCGTTGCTGGCCGCGTCGTCCTCCGGCACCCAGCGGTCGTCGACCAGCGTCACGTCGACGCCGGCCCAGTCGAGCGCCGCGTGCGACAGCGTGTGCAGGAACGGGCGCGGGCTCGTGCCGCCGGACACCGCGAGCGTCGGGCGCGCGGGGCCGGCGAGCGCGGCGCGCAGCGCATCGCCAACGGCGCGCGCGAGCGCTTCGCTTTGCGCTTCCTGGGTGTCGAAAGCGTGGATCTCGATCACATCTCCTCCGGACTGCTTTGTCTGTTCAAATCGTACGAATCGTGGGGCACGTCGCCGCGTACGAAGGCGTGCGCGGTGACGTTTACATCAGTTCTCTTCTTCGAGCCAGCAGGTGTCGTGCTGCGCGAGCATCGCGCTCGCCGCGGCCGGCCCCCACGTGCCCGCCGCGTACGGCTTCGGCGGCTTCAGCGTGCGGGCCCATTCGTTCAGGATCGGTTCGACCCAGCGCCATGCGGCTTCCTGTTCGTCGCGGCGCACGAAGAGGGCGAGACGGCCGTTGATCACGTCGAGCAGCAGGCGCTGGTACGCCTCCATCTGCCCTTCCTTGAAGAACTGGTCGAACGCGAGGTCGAGGTGCACGCTCGCGAGGTTCATCCCTTCGCCCGGCTGCTTGGCGAGGCAGTACAGGCGGATCGTCTCGTTCGGCTGCAGCCGGATCACGAGGCGGTTCGAACCGGGACGCAACGCGGTGGGCCCGAGCGCCGAGTGCGGCACCGGGCGGAAATTGACGACGATCTCCGCGACGCGGTCGGCCAGACGCTTGCCGGTGCGCAGGAAGAACGGCACGCCGGCCCAGCGCCAGTTCTCGATCTCGACCTTCAGCGCGACGAAGGTTTCGGTCTGGCTGTCGGGCTTCACGCCCGGCTCGGTCGCGTAGGCGGGCACCTGCGCGCCCTTGATCACGCCCGCATGATACTGGCCGCGCACGGCGACCTTGCCGATGTCGCGCGGATCGACCGGCTTCAGCGCGCGCAGCACGCGCAGCTTCTCGTCGCGCACCGAATCCGAATCCATCGAATGCGGCGGCTCCATCGCGACGATCGACAGCAGCTGCAGCAGGTGGTTCTGCACCATGTCGCGCAGCGCGCCCGTATTGTCGTAGAAATCGCCGCGTGCCTCGACGCCGAGCTCCTCGGCGATCGTGATCTGGATGCTCTCGACCCATTCGCGGCGCCACAGCGGCTCGAACAGCGCATTGCCGAAGCGCAGCGCGAGCAGGTTCTGCACGGGTTCCTTGCCGAGGTAGTGGTCGATCCGGTAGATCTGGCCTTCCGCGAAGATCTCGCCGACCGCGTCGTTGATCGCATTCGACGACTTCAGGTCGTAGCCGAGCGGCTTTTCGAGCACGATGCGCGAGCCTTCGTTCAGGCCGACCGACGCGAGCGCCTTGCAGATCGGCACGAACAGCGACGGGCCCGTCGCGAGATAGAACACGCGGATGCCGGGCAGCGATGCGATCGCGTCGCGCAGCACGACGTAGTCTTCCGCGCGGCCGAGGTCGAGCTTCACGTACTCGATGCGATCGAGGAAGGACTTCCACGCGGTTTCGTCGAGCGCCTTGCCGGCGGCTTTCTCCGCGTGCGGCTTCACGTGCGTGTCGACCCACTCGAGATAACCCGCGCGGTCCGATTCGTGACGCGCCACGGCGACGATCCGGCCGCTCTCCGCCAGCATGTTCGCACGGTGCGCTTCGAACAGCGCGGGCAGGATCTTGCGCATCGACAGATCGCCGGTGCCGCCGAAAAGTACGAAGGTAAAGCTGGAATCGGTATGCATGTGTCTCCGCCGTGTTGGGGGGGCTGGGAAGCGATCCGTAGTGCGATAAAAATATTTTTGACACTGAATTGTAGTTTAACTACAATCCGCCGCAAGGGGTAGCACCTGGGTGAAGAAAAAAAGAAGTGCGGTCGATGAACTGCGCGAGCTTCGCCTTCGGGAACGCCTTGTGCCGAATGTTATCGGACATTGACGGCGCGCATCGTCGGCGCGCCGTCGGCCCCGGGCTCGCGCCGCAGCATCGCGGCGGGCCAGAAACACAAAGAGGAGACACGCCGTTGAATCTCGATTCACGCTTTCTGTAAGAGCCCGGCCGGTCATCGGCCCCGTACGCTGCATGCGTCCCGCGGCTCGATTTCCCCGTCGTTTATCAAGAAGCCGGTTCCCGGTCAGGGAACCTCACGAGTTGATTCAGTCTGGAGGAGATAAGTAATGAAAGTTCGCTCGATCATGGGCGCGCTCTGCGCGGCAGGTCTGATGGCTGGCGCCGTGGCGGCGCAGGCAGCCGAGAACGTAACGGTGCTGCACTGGTGGACCTCGGGCGGCGAGTCGAAGGCCGTCGGCGTGCTGAAGGACGACCTGCAGAAGCAGGGCTACGTGTGGAAGGACTTCGCGGTCGCGGGCGGCGCGGGCGCAGCGGCGATGACCGCGCTGAAGACCAAGGTGATCAGCGGCGACGCACCGTCGGCCGCGCAGATCAAGGGTCCGCTGATCCAGGACTGGGCCGACCAGGGCGTGCTCGTCAACATCGATTCCGCTGCCGGCGACTGGAAGCAGAACCTGCCACCGGAAATCGACAAGATCATCAAGTACAAGGGCCACACCGTCGCGGCGCCGTTCTCGGTGCACCGCGTGAACTGGCTGTACATCAACAAGGCCGCGCTCGACAAGGTCGGCGCGAAGGTGCCGACCACCTGGCCTGAATTCTTCGCGGTGGCCGACAAGCTGAAGGCCGCGGGTATCCAGCCGGTCGCGATGGGCGGCCAGCCGTGGCAGGACCTGACGCTGTGGGAAGACGTCGTGCTGTCGCAGGGCCCGGCGTTCTACAAGAAGGCGCTGGTCGACCTCGACCAGGCGACGCTGACGTCGCCGCAGATGCTGTCCGTGTTCGACACGGTGCGCAAGATCCAGGGTTACTTCGATACCGGCCGTAACGGCCGCGACTGGAACCTCGCGACCGCGATGGTCATCAACGGCAAGGCCGGCATGCAGTTCATGGGTGACTGGGCGAAGGGCGAGTTCGAGAACGCCGGCAAGAAGGCGGGCAAGGACTACATCTGCGCGGCGGTGCCGGGCACGGCGAATGCCTACACGTTCAACGTCGACTCGTTCGTGTTCTTCCAGCAGAAGGGCGAGAAGGCCGCGACGCCGGGCCAGCTCGCACTCGCGAAGACGATCATGACGCCGGACTTCCAGGAGCAGTTCAGCCTGCTGAAGGGTTCGGTGCCCGTGCGCCTCGGCGTGAAGATGGACAAGTTCGACGACTGCGCGAAGAAGTCGTACGCCGACGAGCAGACCGCGATCAAGTCGGGCGGCTTCGTGCCGTCGCTCGCACACGGGATGGCGCAGAGCGATGCGACCGCCGGCGCGATCACGGACGTCGTGACGAAGTTCATGAACTCGCAGCAGGATTCGAAGAGCGCGGTCGCCGCGCTCGCGAAGGCCGCGAAGGTCAAGTAACGCGCGACAGGCGCCCGGCCGGACACGCTATCTCGGCCGGGCGTTTTTGCATGTGCAGCAAACGGGCTCGCCCGCGGGCCCGTGCCGTACCGGCGCCGGCCCGGCCTGCGCCGCCCTCGTTCCAGGAGTCGAATCAAGTGGCTGCCCCTCTTAGCGGAAACGGATCCGGCGCTGCCGCCGCACGGCGTACGTCGCCGATGTCGGCCTTCGCCGATCGCTGGATCCCGAAGCTCGTGCTTGCGCCGAGCGTCGTGATCGCCGTGGTGTTCATCTACGGCTTCATCCTGATTACCGGCTATCTGTCGCTGACCAATTCGCGGCTGTTGCCGAACTACGAATTCGACGGCTTCGGCCGTTACACGGACCTGTTCCAGAACGACGTGTGGTGGACGTCCGCCGCGAACCTCGCGTGGTTCGGGATTCCGTTCATCGCGATCTGCGTCGCGCTCGGGCTGTTCCTCGCGATCCTGCTCGACCAGCGGATCCGCAACGAAGGCGCGCTGCGCGCGATCTTCCTGTACCCGATGGCGCTGTCGTTCATCGTCACGGGTACCGCGTGGCAGTGGATCCTGAACCCGGGCCTCGGCCTCGAGAAGGTGATGCACGACTGGGGCTGGACGAGCTTCTCGTTCGGCTGGCTCGACGATCCGGACAAGGCGATCTTCTGCGTGGTGATCGCGGCCGTGTGGCAGTCGACCGGCTTCGTGATGGCGCTGTTCCTCGCGGGGCTGCGCGGCGTCGACAGCGAGATCTTCAAGGCCGCGCAGGTGGACGGCGCGACGCTGCCGACCATCTACCGCAAGATCGTGATCCCGAGCATGCGCCCGGTGTTCTTCTCGGTGCTGCTGATCCTCTGCCACATCACGATCAAGACCTTCGACCTCGTCGTCGCGCTGACGGCGGGCGGCCCGGGCACGTCGTCGTCGCTGCCGGCCATGTTCATGTACACGTTTTCGTTCAACCGCGGCCAGCTCGGGCTCGGCGCGGCATCCTCGGTGATGATGCTCGCGACCGTGGTCGCGGTGCTGGTGCCGCTGATGTATATGGAATCGAGGAGCACCCGCAATGCAGCCTAAGATGACGATCAGCCGGGCAGTGATCTACGCGGCACTGATCCTGTTCGCGCTGTATTTCCTGTTCCCGATCTACGTGATGCTGTCGACGTCGTTCAAGGATCTCGACCAGCTGCGTACCGGCAACCTGCTGACGCCGCCCACCAGCTGGACCGTCGACCCGTGGGTGAAGGCGTGGAGCGGCGCCTGTACCGGCGTGCGCTGCGACGGGATGAAGCCGTTCTTCCTGAACTCGCTGCAGATGGTGATTCCGGCCGTGCTGATCTCGTCGCTGATCGGCGCGTTCAACGGCTACGTGCTCACGCACTGGCGCTTTCGCGGCGCCGACGCGCTGTTCACGATGATGCTGGTCGGCTGCTTCATCCCGTTCCAGGTGATCCTGCTGCCGATGGCGCGCCTGCAGGGGATGCTCGGCCTTGCCAACACGATTCCGGGCCTCGTGTTCGTGCACGTCGTGTACGGGATCGCGTTCACGACGATGTTCTTCCGCAACTTCTACGTGAGCGTGCCGGCCGAGCTGGTGAAGGCCGCGCGCATCGACGGCGCCGGCTTCTTCACGATCTTCACGAAGATCCTGCTGCCGGTGTCGCTGCCGATCTTCATGGTGTGCCTGATCTGGCAGTTCACGCAGATCTGGAACGACTTCCTGTTCGGGATCGTGTTCTCCGGCGTCGATTCGATGCCGATCACGGTTGCGCTGAACAACCTCGTCAACACGTCGACGGGCGTGAAGGAGTACAACGTCGACATGGCCGGCGCGATCATCGCCGCGCTGCCGACGCTGCTCGTCTACATCGTCGCCGGCCGCTATTTCGTGCGCGGGCTGACGGCGGGCGCGGTGAAGGGGTAAGCGCGGCTTCATCCGATACGACGAACCGGCCGCGCCTCGCGCGCGGCGCATCGAAACGAACCCGACGCGGCGCCGGAGTGCGCCGCGCGAGACGAGACAGAGGATTCACAGCATGGCAAGCCTTTCCATCCGTGACGTGTACAAGACCTACCCGAACGGGGTGCCGGTCCTGAAGGGTGTCGACATCGAGATCGAGGACGGACAGTTCCTGATCCTGGTCGGCGGCTCGGGCTGCGGGAAATCGACGCTGCTCAACATGATCGCCGGGCTCGAGACGGTCACGAGCGGCGAGATCTGCATCGACGGCAAGGTCGTCAACGACCTGTCGCCGAAGGATCGCGACATCGCGATGGTGTTCCAGTCTTACGCGCTGTACCCGTCGATGACGGTGCGCGAGAACATCTCGTTCGGCCTGAACATCCGCAAGGTGCCGAAGAGCGAACAGCAGCAGATCGTCGACCGCGTGTCGCAGATGCTGCAGATCCAGCACCTGCTCGACCGCAAGCCGGGCCAGCTCTCCGGCGGCCAGCGCCAGCGTGTCGCGATGGGCCGCGCGCTCGCCCGCGATCCGTCGCTGTTCCTGTTCGACGAGCCGCTGTCGAACCTCGACGCGAAGCTGCGCATCGAGATGCGCGCGGAAATCAAGCTGCTGCACCAGCGTCTCGGCACGACGATCGTCTACGTGACGCACGACCAGATCGAGGCGATGACGCTCGGCGACCGGATCGCGGTGATGAAGGACGGCGTGGTCCAGCAGTTCGGCGCGCCGCAGGAGATCTACGATTCGCCGTCGAACCTGTTCGTCGCGGGCTTCATCGGCGCGCCGCCGATGAACTTCATCAACGGCAAGCTGGTCGAGCAGGGCAGCGGGATCGCGCTCGAGATCGACACGGGCCTCGCGCGCAGCGCGCTGAACCTGCCGTTCGACGCGAAGCGGATGAACGGCCACGTCGGCCGCGAGGTGATCCTCGGGCTGCGTCCGGAGCGCATCACCGATGCGCGCAACGCGCACCACGGCGAGGCGTCGAAGCTGCAGCCGATCGACGTGCGCGTCGACGTGACCGAGCCGACCGGGCCGGACACGCACGTGTTCGCACAGGTGAACGGCAAGCGGATCGTGAGCCGCGTGCATCCGGCCGCGAACCCGCAGCCGGGGCAGACGCAGTCGCTGCTGTTCGACGTGTCGAAGGCGGTGCTGTTCGATCCGGCGTCGGAAGAGCGGATCGCGTGAGGCTACGTTCGCGCTGAACGAAGAAGGGGCCGTCTCGACGTGAGCGGCCCCTTTTGTTTCTGGCGATGCGTCCGGCGTTGCGGCGGCGCTCAGTGCGGCAGCCGCACGTCGAACTTGAAGGTCGCGAGCCGCGCGACGAGGATGAAGCCGGTCGCGAGCAGCACGCTGTACACGGAATCGAACTGCAGCCACACGAGCAGCAGGTAGAACCAGCAGCCGACGAACGCACAGGTCGCGTACGGCCGCGAATCGCGCAGGATCAGCGGGATGTCGTTGCACAGCACGTCGCGGATGATCCCGCCGACCACGCCGGTGATCACGCCCATCATCACCGCGATGAAGCGCGGCATCTCGGCATCGAGCGCGATCGCCGTGCCCGAGATGCTGAAGATCCCGAGCCCGATCGCATCGGCGACGAGCAGCAGCCGCTCGGCCGACAGCCGCGACAGCATGCGCAGCACGAACGGCGCGAACAGCGCGAGCACGAAGATCGCGATCACGTAGTCGTCGTGCACGACCCAGTAGAACGGGCGGCGCTCGAGCAGGATGTCGCGCAGCGTGCCGCCGCCGAACGCGGTGGCGAGCGCCACGACGAACGTGCCGACCGAGTCGAGACGGTTCTTGCGCGCCTCGATGAAGCCCGAGATCGCAAAGGCCAGCGTGGCGATCGCCTCCAGTACCGCGATCGCGAGCGTCAGCCTAGGATGCGGCACGCGGCCCCCGGTCGGCGGGTGCCGCGAACGGCTGCAGCAGGACCAGCACCGCGCCCGCGCCGCCGTCGTGGCCGCGCGCCTCGCAGAACGCGATCACTTCTTCCTTCTGCACGAGCCACGCGCGCACCTTGCCTTTCAGCACGGGTTCCTTGCCGATCGAGCCGAGCCCCTTGCCGTGGATCACGCGCAGGCAGCGCAGCCCTTTCTTGCCGGCTTCGCGGATGAACTCGGCGAGCGCGTCGCGCGCCTCGTCGCGCCGCATCCCGTGCAGGTCGATCTGCGCCTGCACGATCCACGCGCCGCTCCTCAGCTTGCGCACGACGTCGCGGCTGATGCCGGGGCGGTGGTAATACAGCGAGTCGTCGCTGTCGAGCAGCGTCTCGGGATCGAATTCGTCGGACAGCGTCGCGTTCAGCACGGCTTCCTCGTCGCGCTGCGTCTGCTTCGGCACCGGGTCGGGCGGCGTGCGGCCGGCTGCCGCGCGCGGCGGGGCATTGAGCGGCTGGATCGCGCCGATCTCGTTGCGGAACAGGTTCGCGTCGGCTTCCGCCTTGCGCTCGGCCTTGGCCGTTTCGACGCGTTGGCGTTCGCGGCGATCGGCTTCGCCTTGCAGCGACTTGCGCAATGCGCCGAGGCCCGCGAGCCCCTGGCCGCGCAATGCGGCGGGATCGGGCGCGGGCGCCGGCGCGACGGGCGCGGGGTTCGCGGGACGGGCGGCGATCTGCCGCTTCGCGGGATCGCTCGGATGGGGCTGGTTCTTCGCCATGATTCGGTACACAGGGCAGGCGCGTTCGGGCGCGCGGGCAAAAAAAAGCCGCTGCACGGCGGCAGCGGCTTTCCGGTCGAGCCCGCTTCGCGGCAGCGGACGCCATTGTAGCGCCCGGCGCGAGCGGTCTCGCGGCTTACTTCTTGTCGTGCAGGCTTTCGAGGTAGCGCTGCGCGTCGAGCGCGGCCATGCAGCCCGTGCCCGCGCTGGTGATTGCCTGGCGGTACACGTTGTCCTGCACGTCGCCGGCGGCGAACACGCCCGGCACGCTCGTCGACGTCGCGTTGCCGTGCAGGCCGCTCTTCGTCAGGATGTAGCCGTCCTTCATCTCGAGCTGGCCCTGGAACAGGTCGGTGTTCGGCTTGTGGCCGATCGCGACGAACACGCCCTGCACGCTGAGGTCTTCCGTCGCACCGGTCTTCACGTTCTTGATGCGCAGGCCCGTGACGCCCGAATCCTCGCCCGTCACTTCGTCGAGCACGTGATCCCACTTGATCACGACGGCGCCTTCCTTTTCCTTTTCCAGCAGGCGGTCGATCAGGATCGGCTCCGCGCGGAACTTGTCGCGGCGGTGGATCACCGTGACCTTCTTCGCGATGCCCGTCAGGTAGAGCGCTTCCTCGACGGCCGTGTTGCCGCCGCCGATCACTGCGACTTCCTGGCCGCGATAGAAGAAGCCGTCGCAGGTCGCGCAGGCCGACACGCCCTTGCCCATGAAGTGTTCTTCGGACGGCAGGCCGAGATACTGCGCGGACGCGCCGGTCGCGATGATCAGCGAGTCGCACGTGTATTCGCCCGAGTCGCCGATCAGGCGGATCGGCTGCTCGTGCAGCTTCGCGGTGTGGATGTGGTCGAACACGATTTCGGTGTTGAAGCGCTCGGCGTGCTCGAGGAAGCGCGCCATCAGCTCCGGACCCTGCACGCCTTTCGCGTCTGCCGGCCAGTTTTCGACGTCGGTCGTGGTCATCAGCTGGCCGCCCTGCGCGATGCCGGTGATCAGCACCGGGGACAGGTTGGCACGTGCCGCGTAGACGGCAGCCGTGTAGCCGGCGGGGCCGGAACCGAGAATCAGGACTTTGGCGTGTTTGGGCGTGGACATGTGCGAATCCGTAAAAGTCGGCTGCGGCGGGCGGGGTAGGGCTCGCCGTACGATCCGGGTTGACCGGGATGCCGTCATAGATGGGTATCAGACGCGCATTATAAAGGCCCCGTTGCTGCGTTGCCGAACGAGAGTTTCAATCGCGGCGATAGTGTCTCGTGGCGCAACGGTCGCGCATGCGGGGCGGGCGGGGCGAGGCACCCGCCCGGGGCGGCGCGGCTGCGGGCGGCCGGCCGGACCGCGCACCGGAGTGAAAGGGCGGAAAGGGGCGCCGCGGAGAGCATGCGCCGCGCCGGCCGTACCCCGGCCCTGTTATGTAACCGTCATTTACACTTGGCGGCCCGGTGCAGCGCTTACAATATGCGGGATCGAACGACAGGCGGGCGCGCAGCCCGTCCTCTTTATACGGATTCATGGCAAAAGCTCCTTATTCCGCCCAGGCACAGGCGTTGCCGCACCGGATGTCGAAGCTCCTCACGGAGATCCGCTGGATTCTCCAGGTCGCGCTCTGCGCATTTCTGGTGATGGCCCTGCTGAGCTACAGCCGGCGCGATCCGAGCTGGACGCACGCCGCCCAGGTGGACCACATCTCGAACTGGGCCGGCCGCGTCGGCGCCTGGACGGCCGACATCATCCTGCTGCTGTTCGGCCTGTCGGCCTACTGGCTGATCGTGCCGCTCGCGCGGCGCATCGCCGTCAACTACCGCCGCATCACGCGTCACGAGGCGGTCGTGGACGAACCCGAGCGGCCGATCGGCTGGCTCACCGAAATCTTCGCGTTCGTGCTCGTCGTGCTGGCGTGCGACGGCATCGAGGCGCTGCGCATGTGGTCGCTGAAGGTGCAGTTGCCGCGTGCGCCGGGCGGCGTGATCGGCGAGGCCGTGGCGGGCGCGATGTCGCACGCGTTCGGCTTCACCGGCGGCACGCTGCTGCTGCTGATCCTGCTCGCGATCGGCCTGTCGCTGTATTTCCGCTTCTCGTGGCTGTCGGTCGCCGAGCGCGTCGGCGGCGCGATCCTGTCCGCCGTCAATGTCGCGAAGCTGCGCCGCGAGGCCGAGCGCGACCGCAAGCTCGGCGAGGCCGCGGCCGTGCGCCGCGAAGGCAAGGTCGAAGAGGAGCGCGTGCGCATCGAGGATCACGAGCCCGTGACGATCGTGCCGCCGGTCGTCACGCCGGCGAAGTCCGAGCGTGTCGAGCGCGAGCGCCAGGTGCCGCTCTTCACCGACCTGCCGGGCGATTCGACGCTGCCGCCGGTATCGCTGCTCGACCCCGCGCCGAAGGCGCAGGAGGCGATTTCGGCCGATACCCTCGAATTCACGTCGCGCCTGATCGAGAAGAAGCTGAAGGATTTCGGCGTCGAGGCGAGCGTCGTGGCCGCGTATCCGGGCCCGGTCGTCACGCGCTACGAGATCGAGCCGGCCACCGGCGTGAAGGGCAGCCAGATCGTCAACCTCGCGAAGGATCTCGCGCGCTCGCTGTCGCTCGTGTCGATCCGCGTCGTCGAGACGATTCCCGGCAAGAACTACATGGCGCTCGAGCTGCCGAACCAGCGCCGCCAGACGGTGCACCTGTCCGAGATCATCGGTTCCGAGGTGTACGCGGCCGCATCGTCGGCGCTCACGCTCAGCCTCGGCAAGGACATCGGCGGCAAGCCGGTGTGCGCGGATCTCGCGAAGATGCCGCACCTGCTGGTCGCCGGTACAACCGGCTCGGGCAAGTCGGTCGGGATCAACGCGATGATCCTGTCGCTGCTGTATAAAGCGACCGCCGAGCAGGTGCGCCTGATCCTGATCGATCCGAAGATGCTCGAAATGAGCGTCTACGAAGGCATTCCGCACCTGCTGTGCCCGGTCGTCACCGACATGCGCCAGGCCGGCCACGCGCTGAACTGGACGGTCGCGGAGATGGAGCGCCGCTACAAGCTGATGAGCAAGCTCGGCGTGCGCAACCTCGCGGGCTACAACAACAAGATCGACGAGGCCGCGAAGCGCGAGGAGAAGCTGCCGAATCCGTTCAGCCTGACGCCGGAAGATCCCGAGCCGCTCGGCCGCCTGCCGAACATCGTCGTGGTGATCGACGAGCTGGCCGACCTGATGATGGTCGTCGGCAAGAAGGTCGAGGAACTGATTGCACGGATCGCGCAGAAGGCGCGCGCGGCCGGCATCCACCTGATCCTCGCGACGCAGCGTCCGTCGGTCGACGTGATCACGGGCCTCATCAAGGCGAACGTGCCGACCCGGATCGCATTCCAGGTGTCGTCGAAGATCGACTCGCGCACGATTCTCGACCAGATGGGCGCCGAATCGCTGCTCGGGATGGGCGACATGCTGTACCTGCCGCCGGGCAGCGGGCTGCCGGTGCGCGTGCACGGCGCGTTCGTCGCCGACGACGAAGTGCACCGCGTCGTCGAGAAGCTCAAGGAGCAAGGCGAGCCGAACTACGTCGAGGGCCTGCTCGAAGGCGGCACCGCCGACGGCGACGAGGGCTCGGCCGGCGCGGGAACCGGCGAAGGCGGCGGCGAGTCTGATCCGCTGTACGACCAGGCGGTCGAGATCGTCATCAAGAACCGCCGCGCGTCGATCTCGCTCGTGCAGCGGCACCTGCGGATCGGCTATAACCGCGCGGCACGGCTGCTTGAGCAGATGGAGCAGTCGGGGCTCGTGTCGGCGATGTCATCGAGCGGCAACCGCGAAATTCTTGTGCCGGCGCGCGACGCGGAATGAGTCCGCGGCGTTCGCGGCGCCGGCCACCCAGGGAGAAAACCGCAATATGCAGCAACATTCGTTCGCAATGTCCCTTCGTTCGACGCGGCGCTGGCTCGGCGCGGCGCTCGCCGGCGCATCGCTGATGCTCGCGGCGACGCACGCGTTCGCGGGCGGCACCGAGCAACTGAAGGCGTTCGTGTCGCAGGTGCGTTCGGCGAAGGGCGACTTCACGCAGCAGATCGTCAAGGCGCCGGCGAAGGGCGCGAGCGCCGCGCAGGCCGTGCCGAAGCCCACCGACAATTCGAGCGGCACGTTCGTGTTCGCGCGCCCGGGCAAGTTCATCTGGACGTACCAGAAGCCTTACCAGCAGGTGCTGCAGGCCGACGGCGAGAAGCTCTACGTGTATGACCGCGACCTGAACCAGGTGACCGAGCGCAAGCTGAACGGCGCGCTGGGCGCGAGCCCGGCTGCGATCCTGTTCGGCAGCAACGATCTCGACAAGAGCTACACGTTGCGCGATGCCGGCGAGAAGGGCGGCATCGAGTGGCTCGAGATGCTGCCGAAGGCGCAGGACACGCAGTTCCAGCGGATCGGCATCGGTTTTCGCAACGGCACGCTCGCCGCGATGGAGCTGCACGACGTGTTCGGCAACGTCACGCTGCTGACGTTTACGAACATCCAGACGAATCCGCCGCTGAAGGGCGATACGTTCAAGTTCGTCGTGCCGAAGGGCGCCGACGTGATTACCGGCTGACCGGCGCCGCACGCCGTTTGTTCGCAACGGGCCTGCCGGCGACGGCAGGCCCGTGTTGTTTTCGGGCGCGGGCACTAGGCGCGGGCACCGGGCGCGGGCGGCAGGCACGGCGGTGCCGTCGCGCGGCTGTCATAATGTCGGGTCCGGCGGCCGGTTCGGCCGCGACTGTTTGATGTGGAGCGAGGGTTCATGTCCGATCTGTTTCAAGTCGAGCCGCGCCGGCCGCTCGCCGAGGCGCTGCGGCCGAAGACGCTCGCCGAGGTGATCGGCCAGACGCATTTGCTGGGCGAAGGCAAGCCGCTGCGGCTCGCGTTCGAATCGGGCAAGCCGCATTCGATGATCCTGTGGGGGCCGCCCGGCGTCGGCAAGACGACGCTCGCGCGGCTCACCGCGCTCGCGTTCGACTGCGAATTCATCGCGCTGTCCGCGGTGCTCGGCGGCGTGAAGGACATCCGCGAGTCGATGGAGCAGGCGAAGGACACGCTGAACCGCACCGGCCGCCACACGATCCTGTTCGTCGACGAGATCCACCGCTTCAACAAGGGGCAGCAGGACGCGTTGCTGCCGTTCGTCGAGTCGGGGCTCGTGACCTTCATTGGCGCCACGACCGAGAACCCGAGCTTCGAGGTCAATTCGGCGTTGCTGTCGCGTGCGCAGGTGTACGTGCTGAAGTCGCTGGACGACGACGAGATGCGCCAGTTGCTGAAGCGCGCACAGGAAATCGCGCTCGACGGCCTCGCGTTCGACGACAAGGCGATCGATACGCTGGTCGGTTATGCGGACGGCGACGCGCGGCGCTTCCTGAACCTGCTCGAGCAGGCGCAGACGGCGGCCACGTCGGCCGGCGTCGCGACGATCGACGCCGATTTCGTCAGCAGCGCGATGACGCTGAACGCGCGGCGCTTCGACAAGGGCGGCGACAACTTCTACGACCAGATCTCGGCGCTGCACAAGTCGGTGCGCGGTTCGAGCCCGGACGGTGCGCTGTACTGGTTCTGCCGGATGATCGACGGCGGCGCGGATCCGAAGTACCTCGCGCGGCGGATCGTGCGGATGGCGTGGGAAGACATCGGCCTGGCCGATCCGCGCGCGCTGCAGGTGGCGAACGACGCGGCCGAAACCTACGAGCGGCTCGGCTCGCCGGAAGGCGAGCTCGCGCTCGGGCAGGCGGTGATCTATCTCGCGTGCGCGGCGAAGAGCAACGCGGGCTACAACGCGTTCAACCAGGCGATGGCGTTCGTGAAGCAGGACAAGTCGCGCGAGGTGCCCGTGCACCTGCGCAACGCGCCGACCAAGCTGATGAAGGAACTCGGCTACGGTCACGCCTATCGCTACGCGCACGACGAGCCGAATGCGTATGCGGCCGGCGAGACGTACCTGCCGGACGGGATGCGCGAACCGCGCTGGTACAAGCCGGTGCCGCGCGGGCTCGAATCGAAGATCGCCGACAAGCTCGCGTGGCTGCGCGAACTCGATCGCGAAGCCGGCAAGAAGGACTGACGGCGCGGCCCGGGGCGGCCGGCATGCTCGTGGCTCGCGTCAGCGCTTGCGTGCCGGCTGCTTCTTCCAGTAGTCGAACGGCTCCTGATGGCATTCGATGTCGAGTTCGGCGATGCGTGTGTGCAGGCTCGACTGCGCGTCGGCGATCGCGAGGTTGTAGATCACCGGGCCGATCTCCTCGACGAAGAAATGCAGCAGCGCGCCGGCCTGGATATTGCCGATCGGCTCATCCATGTTTTCTGTGAAATAGCGTTGCAGTGACGCGATCGCGCGGTCGCGTATTTCCTTGTCCAGTTCGATGGCCATCGGGTTCCTTGGGGTGCTGTGACGTGGGGCGGGCGCCTCGCTCGATGCGCCGCCGCGGGCCCGCGCGGGCGTTTCGCGATCCGCGGCGCTTCGATGCCGCGCGATTTCGCGGGTGCCGACGGGCGGGCCGGCAACGCGATACTGCCATGGCCGTCGCGCCACGGTCATCGCCCGTTTGCAGCATAGTCCGTCCGTCCAGTGCCTTGGCGGCCCTGCGGTGCGTTAGAATTCCCGTCTTACACAACGATTCTCCAAGTCCTCCCATGCTCGACATCCAGTTGCTGCGCAAAGACCTCGACGGCGTCGCGAAGCGCCTCGCCGATCGCGGCTACACCCTCGACATCGCCGCGTTCTCCGCCCTCGAAGCGGAACGCCGCGCGATCCAGACCCGCACCGAAGAGCTCCAGGCGCGCCGCAACAGCCTGTCGAAGCAGATCGGTGCGATGAAGGGCAAGGGCGAGGACACGTCGGCCGTGATGGCCGAGGTCGGCGGGATCGGCGACGAAATGAAGGCGGGGGAAGCCAAGCTCGGCGACATCCAGGCGCGCCTGTCCGACCTGATGCTCGGTATGCCGAACGTCGCGCATGAAAGCGTGCCGGTCGGCAAGGATGAAGCCGACAACGTCGAGGTGCGCCGCTGGGGCACGCCGCGCCAGTTCGACTTCGAGGTGAAGGATCACGTCGACGTCGGCACGCCGCTCGGCCTCGATTTCGAGACCGGCGCAAAGCTCGCCGGCGCGCGCTTCACGATGCTGCGCGGCTCGATCGCGCGCCTGCACCGCGCGCTCGCGCAGTTCATGATCGACACGCATACGCAGCAGCACGGCTACACCGAAGCGTATACGCCGTACATCGTGAACCCCGAGATCCTGTACGGTACGGGCCAGCTGCCGAAGTTCGCGGACGACATGTTCCGCGTCGAGAAGGGCGGCGAGGAGAACAAGGTCACGCAATACCTGATCTCCACGTCGGAAATCTCGCTGACGAACACCGTGCGCGAGTCGATCGTCGAAGGCTCCGCGCTGCCGATCAAGCTGACCGCGCATTCGCCGTGCTTCCGCTCGGAAGCCGGTTCGTATGGCCGCGACACGCGCGGGATGATCCGCCAGCACCAGTTCGACAAGGTCGAGATGGTGCAGGTCGTCGCGCCGGATGCGTCGTACGCGGCGCTCGACGAGATGGTCGGCCATGCGGAAGCGATCCTGCAGAAGCTCGGCCTGCCGTACCGCGTGATCACGCTGTGCACGGGCGACATGGGCTTCTCGGCTGCGAAGACGTTCGACCTCGAAGTGTGGCTGCCTGCGCAGAACACCTATCGCGAGATCTCGAGTTGCTCGAACACCGAGGCGTTCCAGGCGCGCCGGATGCAGGCGCGTTTCCGCAACGCACAGGGCAAGCCGGAACTCGTGCATACGCTCAACGGTTCGGGCCTTGCGGTCGGCCGCACGCTCGTCGCGGTGCTGGAGAACTACCAGAACGCGGACGGCTCGGTCACGGTGCCGGAAGTGCTGCGTCCGTACATGGGCGGCATCGAGCGTATCGACGCGCCGGCACAGGCGTCGTAAGGTCGCGAGCCGGCGATCGCTTCAAGCCCTCGCAAAAAAATTTGCAAAAAGGGCTTGTGAGATTCGAAGAGATCGTTCTATAATCTTTTCTTTCGCGGAAACGACCAAACGCGAAATGCAGTAAAGCAGCAAGGAAGGAGAGGTGGCAGAGTGGTCGAATGTACCTGACTCGAAATCAGGCGTACGGTTTCCCCGTACCGTGGGTTCGAATCCCACCCTCTCCGCCAAAATACGAAGCCCCTTGATCCGGAAGGATCAAGGGGTTTTTCGTTTTGGGCTTGCTAAATCGTGTGTCGCAAGGCGTTGCGGTGGCAACAGCATCGACCATCGATGCATTGGAATGTGCCGATGCGATAGCGACCGTGTTCCATACGTCTTGCTGCGCAGTGGGCAGCGTCGGCAGTTCAGTCTGTCCGGATCGCGGGGACGCGTGTCGCCGCCGCGAAGGAGATCAAGGGGCTCATCGAGCAGTCGACGCAGCGTGTTGACGAAGGCGCCGTGCTGATCGGCCGCGCGGGCGAGTCGATTCACGAGATCGTCGATGCGGTGCAGCGCGTCACGACGATCGTCGGCGAGATCTCGTCCGCGTCGCAGGAGCAGAGTCAAGCAGCGGCCGGATATTGCGCGAGCACCCGGGCGCGGATCGACGGCTTGATGTTCGATTGCGCCATGTTGCCGCCGTAGTGCGCGACCACCCGCGGGTTCATCACGCGATACCAGAGCGGCGGCACGTACGCGAACAGGATCATCGTCGCGTAGCCGGCCGGCAGTTGCGGCGAATCGTCGAAGTGGCGCAGCGCCTGATACGAGCGCGTCGGATTCGCGTGATGGTCGGCATGCCGCTGCAACTGGTACAGGAACAGGTTGGTGACGACGTGATTGCTGTTCCACGAGTGCTGCGGCGTGCAGCGTTCGTAGCGACCGTTCGGCAGCTTGCGGCGGCCGAGCCCGTAGTGCTCGACGTAGTTCACGACTTCGAGCAGCGACGCGCCGTAGACGGCCTGGATCACGAGGAACGGGATCACGACCTTGCCGGCCATCGCGATCGCGATGCCCCACACGACGACGGTCATCGCCCATGCGTGCAGCACCTCGTTGCGCCAGGTCCACGGCGAATGCCCGAGCCGTTCGAGGCGGGCCTTCTCGAGCCGCCACGCGGAGCGGATGCTGCCGGTCACGGTGCGCGGCAGGAAGGCCCAGAACGATTCGCCGTAGCGCGCGCTCGCCGGATCCTCGGCCGTCGCGACACGTACATGGTGGCCGCGATTGTGCTCGACGTAGAAATGGCCGTATGCGACCGGCGCGAGCGTGATCTTCGCGAGCCAGCGCTCGAAGCGGTCGGTCTTGTGCCCGAGTTCATGCGCGGTGTTGATCGAGATGCCCGTCGCGGCGCCGAGCGACAGCGCGAAGCCGACGTAGTCGTACCAGGCGAGCGCGTGCGTGCCGACGATCCATACGCACGCGAAGAACGCGACGTATTCGACGAGGGTCGCGAGATAGACGATCAGCCGGTAGTAGCGCTCCCGTTCGAGGTGTGGCACCACGGCCTCGGGCGGATTGTCGCGATCGTCGCCGATCAGCGTGTCGAGGATCGGGATCACGCCGAATGCGAACAGGGGGCCGAACCACCAGAACACGTGCAGGCCCGTCGACAGCGCGAGCTGGGCGGCGAGAATCGGCAGCGTGATCGTCAGTGCGCCGAGCAGCCACAGGTAACGCTTGCCATCCGACCAGCCCGAAGCCGATCCATCGGTCGTTGCCATTGTCTCCCTCCTGCCGGCCGGCCCGAAGGCGGCCGCCTGTACGGTTGTTCGAATTCTCGTTGGCCCGCGAAGCACGCGCGGTTGAACCGGATCGTCGTCCGGTTCTGCCTGTTATACGACCCACGCGCACGCTTGCCAAACTCCGGCACTAGGCGTGCGGCTCCAAACGGCGGCGCGCGTGCGGCGCAGGCAGGGAAGAGCCCGCGCACGCCGATTGAAACATGCGGGAATGACCGGATCGGCCCGCGCGTGCGGCAGGTTTGTCAGACGGATGGCGTGCCGTGACGGGGATTGGCGTCGACGCTGCAGGTTCGCAACAAATGTTGCATTGCAATATGCGGAGCGGGATGACGACCCATGTCGCTTGCTTCGGCGTTACCAATATTACGGATCATTACGCCCTTCATGATGAAATTCACGGGGCCCGACCTGCGACTGCCTCTTGCCGCAAGGCGACTGCTGCCAGGCGTCGAATGAAGCCGTCACGGAGGTCGTCCGGTTGCCGCGTCGATGCGCCGATGCTGCACCTGCACACGGGCTGGCCGCATGGCCGCCCGCAGTGCCTGCCGCCTTTCGATTCGCGCTGCCATTTGAAAATTACGATTTGACTCATGCCCCGCTTTCGGTTGAAGCTAGTAGCTTGCTGTCCGAAGGGGGCTGTGCCTGCATGAGTTCGACCTTGACCGTTCGTCGTATCGTTGCCGACCAGGGCGGCGTGTATCGCGAACTCCGCGCTGCATCGCTGCGCGAGCCCTACGCGCCCGGCGAAGCGCCGGAGGCCGAATTGCTGAACGTCGAAACGGACGCAGCGTCGGCGATTGCCGCGCAGCGCGCCGTGTCAGACGAGTCGACGACTTTCCTGCTGTATACCGAAGGCCATCCGGCCGGCATGATCGGCGCGTATTTCGACAATACGCCCGATCGGCGTGCGTTCGTCAGCGAGCTGTGGGTCGCGCACGCGGTGCGCCATCTGCGCGGCGGCGTGCTGCTGCTGGAGACGGCCACCGCCTGGCTCGCCGAGCGCGGCGCCCAGGACGTCTACGCGTGGATTGCCGATGCGAACCGCAACGCGATCCGCTTCTACGAGCGCGCGGGCTTCGGCAACACCGGCGAACACGCGCCGATCGCGCGGATGCCCGGCGCGATGAAATCGCTGTACGTGTCGCAGGTGAAGCACTGACGCGACGTCAGAACGCGGGCCGCGCGGCGCGATGAAGGTCCGGTCGCCCGCTTGCCAGCCTGCTTTCCGGTTGCGCGCCCGCCCGGGCCGCTGCAACCCGGTTCCCCAAAAATAATGGCCGCGCGCGTGGACGCCTGTAAAATACGCAAAAAATTTTTGCAGAGTGTCCATGTCGCTTAAAAAATCGCCATTCTTCGAGCTGCGCAGCGGATCGGTCGATACGTTGCTGTTCACCGTGAAGACGACCGATCTCGATGCGTTGCGTACCGAACTGGTCAAGCGCTTCGAAGCGACTCCCGAGTTTTTCGCCGACGATGTCGTCGCGATCGACGTCCGCCGCCTGGCGGACGGCGAACGCGTCGCGCTGGCGGACATCCGCCAGATGCTGAACGACGTGCGGATGCGCCCGGTGGGTGTCGTCGCGCTGGCCACGCAGGGCTGGGCGGGGGAAGCCGGCCTGCCGTTGCTCGAGGCGCGCGATCGCCGCGCGCCGGCCGCGAAACCGGCCGAGGGCGCGGAGGCGTCGCCGGTCGCCGAGGCCGTCGTCGCAGCAGCAGCCGCGGCGGCGCCCGAGCAGGCGTCCGAGTCGGTGCCGGTGTCGAACCAGCCGGGCGGCCAGACGCTCGTGATCGACCGGCCGTTGCGTTCGGGGCAGCAGATTTACGCGAAAGGAGACCTCGTGGTGCTCGCGCCGGTCAGTCACGGCGCGGAGATCATCGCGGAAGGCAATATCCACATCTACGCGCCGTTGCGCGGCCGCGCTCTCGCGGGCGTGCACGGCAATCACGACGCGCGCATTTTCTGCACGTGTCTCGAGCCGGAACTGATTTCGATCGCGGGTATCTATCGAACAACCGAGAACCCGTTGCCCGCCGATGTACTGGGGAAAGCGGTGCAGATCCGGCTCGAAGAGGAAAAACTGATGATTGAACCGCTGCGCCTGACGTAATACACGCGGTGCGCTCCGGATCGATTGGCTCTCATTGACGAACACAGGGTATTGGGTAAATGGCAAAAATCATCGTGGTGACCTCGGGCAAGGGCGGCGTGGGCAAGACGACGACGAGCGCGAGCTTTGCGTCCGGTCTCGCGCTGCGCGGCCACAAGACGGCCGTGATCGACTTCGACGTCGGCCTGCGCAACCTCGATCTCATCATGGGCTGCGAGCGCCGCGTGGTGTACGACCTCGTGAACGTGATCCAGGGCGAAGCGAACCTGAACCAGGCGCTGATCAAGGACAAGAAGTGCGAGAACCTGTTCATCCTGCCGGCGTCGCAGACGCGCGACAAGGATGCGCTCACGCGCGAAGGCGTCGAGAAGGTGCTGAACGACCTCACCGCGATGGACTTCGAATACATCGTCTGCGATTCGCCGGCCGGCATCGAGGCGGGCGCGCTGCACGCGATGTACTTCGCGGATGAAGCGCTGATCGTCACGAACCCGGAAGTGTCGTCGGTGCGCGACTCCGACCGCATTCTCGGCATCCTGTCGTCGAAGACGAAACGTGCGACCGAAGGCAAGGATCCGATCAAGGAACACCTGCTGATCACGCGCTACAGCCCGAAGCGCGTCAGCGAAGGCGAGATGCTGTCGCTCGAGGACATCAGCGAGATCCTGCGCATCAAGCTGATCGGCGTGGTGCCCGAGTCGGAAGCCGTCCTGCATGCGTCGAACCAGGGCTTGCCGGCCGTGCATATCGACGGCACCGACGTGGCGGAAGCGTACAAGGACGTCGTCGCGCGCTTCCTCGGTGAAGACAAGCCGCTGCGCTTCACCGATTACCAGAAGCCGGGCCTGCTGCAGCGCCTCTTCGGCAGCAAGTAACGGAGGCCGCCAATGTCCATCCTTTCGTTTCTCCTCGGTGAGAAGAAGAAGTCCGCATCGGTCGCGAAGGAGCGCCTGCAGCTCATCATCGCGCACGAGCGCGTCGGCGGCCGCCCGCCGGCCGATTACCTGCCGGCGCTGCAGAAGGAGCTGGTCGCGGTCATCTCGAAGTACGTCCATATTTCGAACGATGACATCCGCGTGAGCCTCGAGCGCCAGGACGATCTCGAAGTCCTCGAAGTGAAGATCGAGATCCCGCAGGCCTGAGTGCTACCTGTGTCCCTCCGCACGGCGGCACTCGCCGCCGTGCGCGTCTTACGCCCTGTTGCACTTTCGGGCACGCCGTAACACGGCGCCTGTCGGCCGTTATCGGTCCTCCCGCATTGAACGAATACGCTCGCGTAACTTGTTCAACCTGGAGGTTGTGATGGCTGTCTCTACTGTTCAACGTCGTATCGTTTCGCTCGCCCTGCTTGCCGCGAGCCTGTCAGCCGTCGTCGCGCCGCTCGCCGCGCATGCGGACGAGATTCTCGTCGGCACACCCGTGATCGCGCCGCAGGGCCGCGTGGTCGTCGCCGAGCCGGTCGCCGTGCGCACCGAGGAAGTCGTCATCGTCGCGCCGAATGCGCCGCCGCCGGTGCGCTACGAGGTCGTGCCGGCCGCGCGCGTGGGCTATGTGTGGGATCGCGGGCACTGGCACTGGGAGCATGGCCGCTACGTGTGGATCGGCGGCCACTGGGAGGCCGAGCGCGTCGGCATGCAATGGGTGCCGGGCCATTGGGACCAGCGCGGTCCGAACTGGTTCTGGACCCGTGGCCACTGGGCATGACGGGGGGCGGGCGATGAAAAGAACCGCAATCGCCATCGTGCTCGTCGCGATCACGCTGGCCGGGTGCATCGTCGTGCCGGCGCGGCCCGTGTACTACCGGCCGGCACCCGTCGTGATCTACTGAGCGTCGCGCGGGCCGGGCTGCGCCGCGCCGTTGGTCCCGGCCGCGGCCGGCTCGTCGTCGTGCGGCGCCGGTGCATCGGCGCCGCCTTCGGTCGGTGCGGCGGCGGGCGGCACTTCACCACCTTCGTCGCGCAGCGTGTCGAGCGGGTCGGCGGGCGCGGCGGCCGCATCCTGCGGTTCGGTGATGCCGGTTGCCATCGTCGTGCTCGCCGCGGCTGCCGCAGCCGGTTCCGCGGCCGCGACGGGCGGCGCGAGATAGCGCAGCGCGAGCGTTTCGTAGAGCGGCGGCGCGAAGAAGCGCGATACGCGGCTCGACACCAACGCGGTGGCCATCAGCGAAATCACGAGTGCGTGACCGTTGATCATCTCCATCACGATCACGAACGACGTGATCGGCGACTGCGTGACGGCCGCCATATAGCCCACCATCGCGAGCGCGATCAGCATCGGCAGGCTCATGTTGCTGAACACGACGTGCAGCAGGTTGCCGAACCCTGCGCCGATCGACAGCGACGGTGCGAAGATCCCGCCGGGGATGCCCGGCAGGTACGAGGCGACCATCGACACCATTTTCAGGAACGGGTAGAACACCGACAGATGCTGGCTGCCGTCGAGCAGGCCGCGTGCTTCGGCATAGCCGCTGCCGAAGGTCGTGCCGCCCGATACGAGGCCGACGACGGCGATCGCGAAGCCGCACAGCGCGGCGAACGCGATCGGCCGCTCGCGATACAGGCCCAGCAGCCGCGCGGGCAGCCAGCGCCCCGTGTTGAGCAGCAGCCAGCAGAACAGCCCGCCCGCGATTCCGGTCACGATCGCGGTGACCAGCACGGCGAGCGCCAGCAGTTTCGGGAAATGGGGGCCGGCATCGATCGTACCGAAATACGTGTAGTTGCCGTTCAGGCCGAGCGCGACGACGCCGGCGAGTATGATCGCGGTGATCAGCACGCCGCTGGCGCGCGCGGAGAAGCTGCGCGTCAGTTCCTCGATCGCGAACACGATCCCGGCGAGCGGCGTATTGAACGCGGCCGACAGCCCGGCCGCCGCGCCGGCGAGCACCAGCTGGCGTTCGATCTGCGCGTTCGAGCGCGGGTAGAAGCGCCGCAGGTTGAACATCAGCGCCGCGCCGACCTGCACGGTCGGCCCTTCGCGGCCGATCGTGAAGCCGCCCAGGATGCCGAGGAACGACACCAGCACCTTGCCGAACAGGATGCGCAGCGTCAGCAGCCGGGAGCCGAACGCGCTCGGGCGCGCATGCAGCGTCGCGATCACCTGCGGGATGCCGCTGCCCTCGGCGCCGCGGAAGAAGCGGCGCGTGATCCATACCGACACCGCGGCGATTGCCGGCGTCAGCAGTAGCGGCAGCCACGCGGCGTGATCGCGCATCGTGCGGAAGCTTTCGTAGCCCCAGTCGATCAGTCGCGCGTAGAGCACGGCCGCGAGGCCGACGACGATCGCGCCGAGCCAGAAAACGCCGTACTGGCGCCAGATTCTCAGCGAGCGTCGGGTGAGGGCGGGAAACAGGGCGGGAAGGGCGGCAAGAGCGGGGCGTGGCATCGGCGGGGCCATCGGGCAAAGGAGACATTATAAAAAGGAACCGGGGTCGCACAGTGGGCGACAGGGTTTCGCAAGCTTGTAGCATTTCGTTGCAAATGTAATTCAAGAGTAATGTTCGCGGCGGGTATCCGTCGTTAGCATCCCCAAATGGCTCGCTCTTCCCCGCAAACGTGAAACGCATCCTCATCGTGAAAGTGACGTCGCTCGGCGACGTCGTCCAGACGCTGCCTGTCGTCGCGGATCTGCATCGCGCCTTTCCCGGCGTAACGGTCGACTGGGCGGTGGACGAATCGTGCGCGGAGGTTGTGCGCTGGCATCCGGGCGTCAGCCATGTCCTTTGCGCGCCGCTGCGCCGTTTCAAGAAGATGCGCAATCGCGGCGACCTGAAGGCGATCTCGGCGTCGATCAGCGCGCTGCGGGCGCACCGCTACGATGCGGTGATCGACCTGCACGGCGTCTACAAGAGCGCGATCATTTCGCTGCTGGCGCGCGCCGCGCGCCGCGTCGGCTACCAGACGCAGGATCTCGGCGAAACGGGCGCACGCTTCGCGTATTCGCACCGCTTCGGCCCGCGGCCGGATTGCGATGCGTGGCACGGGATGCGCGTGAGCGCGGGCGAGGCGCTCGGTTACGCGCCCGAGGGTGTCGCCACGTACGGCATCGTCCCGCCGCAGGACGCGAACCTGCCGACGGCCGTGACCGACGGCGCACCGTTCATGCTGTTGTTCCATGCGACGTCCAACCCCGACAAGAAATGGCCGGCCGATCACTGGGCCGCGCTCGCCACGCAGATGATGGCGCGCGGCGTGCGCGTGCTGTTGCCGTGGGGATCGGCTGCCGAGCACGATGACGCGCAGGACATCGCCGCGCGCGCGCCGGGGGCGGTCGTGCTGCCCGCGATGACGGTGCGCGAACTCGGTGCGGCGCTTGGCCGGGCTGCGCTCGTGGTGGGAGTCGATACGGGGTTCGTGCACATGGCGCACGCGTTGCAGCGGCCGACCGTGATGATTTTCGTCGCGACGTCGCGGCACCATTGCGGGATCGGCGGCGCGCCGAATGCCCTGTCCATCGGCGAGCCGGGCGCGATGCCGTCGGTCGAGGAGGCGCTGGACGCGATCGATACGGTCTGCCCGGCCTACGGCGCGCGGCGCGCGCGACTGACCGCCTGACGAAGCGGGGCGGGCCGGTTCAGGCGAGCAGCGCCTCGACCGTGACGACGGCGGCGATCGCCGCCAGGTTCGCCAGCAGCGCCTCGAACACGAGGCCGCGCCACGTCTTCGGCCGGAAGCGCAGCGCGAGCAGGAGCGCGCCACCGAGCGCAAGCGCGAGGATCAGGACGAGATCGGCATTGCCGAGGCGGATGTTCATGGCGGCGGCTCCTTCGGGGCGGGATCCCGGGGGCGCGCGGCGGCGCACCCGGGATCGAGTATAGGCAGCGCCGGCCACCGCGCAACCCGGGTCGCCCCGGAGACTCAGACGAGCGACGCGTCGCGCGTTTCGCGCATCAGCAGCACGCCGATCAGGCTGATGGCCGCCGCAACCGATACATACCCGCCGACCCACGACAGCCCGCCGCGCGCCGCCAGCAGTTGCGCGATGTACGGCGCGATCGACGCGCCGAGGATCCCGCCGAGGTTGTACGCGACCCCCGCGCCCGTATAGCGGACGTTGGTCGGGAACAGTTCCGGCAGCAGCGCGCCCATCGGCGCGAACGTCACGCCCATCAGGAACAGCTCGATCGTCAGGAACAGCGCGACGAGCGGCATCGAGCCGCTGCCGAGCAGCGGTTCCATCGCGAAACCCGACAGCAGCGCGGCGATCGCGCCCACGACCAGCACCGGTTTGCGGCCGAAGCGATCGGATGCCCACGCGGACAGCGGCGTCGCGAGTCCCATGAACACGACCGCGAAACACAGCAGGCCGAGGAAGCTCTGGCGCGGAATATGCAGCGCCGACACGCCGTACGACAGCGAAAACACCGTCGAGATATAGAACAGCGTGTAGCAGACGACCATCGCGAGCGCGCCGAGCAGCGTCGGCTGCCAGTGTTGCGTGACGAGGGTCGCGACCGGCACGCGTACGCGCTCGTTGCGATCGAGCGCGGCCTGGAACGCGGGCGTTTCGGTGATCTTGAGTCGCACGTACAGGCCGAGCGCGACGAGCACCGCGCTGACCAGGAACGGGATGCGCCAGCCCCAGCTGCGGAACTGCTCGTCCGACAGCGACAACGCGAGCGCGAAGAACAGGCCGTTCGACATCAGGAAACCGACCGAGGGCCCGAGCTGCGGGAACATGCCGAACCAGCCGCGCTTGCCCTGCGGCGCATGCTCGGTCGCGAGCAGCGCGGCGCCGCCCCATTCGCCGCCGAGGCCGATCCCCTGGCCGAAGCGCAGCACGCACAGCAGCACCGGCGCGAGCGTGCCGATCGCGTCGTAGCCGGGCACGAAGCCGATTGCGGTGGTGGATACGCCCATCACGAGCAGCGACGCGACGAGCGTCGATTTGCGCCCGATGCGGTCGCCGAAGTGCCCGAACAGGAACGAGCCGATCGGGCGCGCGATGAACGCGATGCCGAACGTGACGAACGCGGACAGCGCCTGTGCGGTCGCGGAGCCGTGTGGAAAGAATACGGGGCCGATGACGAGCGCGGCAGCCGTTGCGTACACATAGAAATCGTAGAACTCGATCGCGGTGCCGATGAAGCTCGCGAACACGATGCGCCGGTGGCTGACGGCGCCGGCCGAACCGGTTGCGTGTGCAACGGTCGGGGGGGATGCGGACATGGATGTCTCCGTTTTGTCGTTAGGGCGGTCGGCTGGGCGTGCGGTCGGACAGGCGGACGCCTGCCGGGGAGCAGCCGAGCGGATGATGCGGTAGCGGCGTGGACGCGCGCCATGGCGCGGACGTCACCCGCCGGTCGACGATGGAGACGGGTACGTCGCCGCCACCCGGTGCCGGCGTGGTCGGCTCGCATGCCGGGTGGGGCGCACGAACGCGCGCACGGCGTGATGGCCGCGCGATTGCGGAAAATTATAGCCAGCGCTGCCGCGCACCGGCAATCGCGGTGCGGCGGCCGGTCAGTCGATCGATTGCGCCTGCGCCGACGCGGTGCTTTGCAACTGGAAGTGGCCGTCGTCGTTGAAGAGCCAGCCTTCCATCATTTCGAGCCGGCCGTTGCCGTCGAGCAGCCGCGACGGTGGCGGGGGCAGCGGCGCCGAGCGGCGCAGCGACGCGAGCGCGAGCGCTTCCGCTTCGCTGTCGCCGTTGCTGCGATAGACGGACGCGTTGACGAGCCGGCCGCTGCCATCGACGGTGAAGGCCACGACGACGAGCGAACGGAGCATGGCCTGTGGCGTGCCGTGCAGCAGGCCGGACGGATTGCGTTCGGCGACACGCCGCGCGACTTCGACGCGGTATTGGTCGAGGCTGCCACTGCGTGTGATCGACGGAATCGTCAGGATCGAGTGCAGCGACGGAGGCGGCGTGATCGTGCACGCCGCGAGCATGGCGACGACGGCCAGTGCAACTGCACGCAGCCGGTCGACGCGCGAACGGGAAAGGGGGCGCATGGGAGGCTAGCCAGAAGTGACTATAAAAAAATGATAGGCGCACGGGCGCGAGCCGGCATCGGGAGAAACGCATAACGGTCGATGCCGGGTGTCGCGATCGCTGATGGCGAGGCAGCGTGCGCCCGCGCATCGCGATGTGACGTGACATGTGACGGCACGCTCGCGCGGCTGCCGCACGTCCGCATCCCGGTGCGCGTGTTGCACGGTTGAAAGCAAGGCGAGGAACGCGACCGGCGCGCAGGCGCTTGGAGATGGTTCGGCAGCGCGCATCCGTCGCCGCGGGCAGCACCGCGGCGGATGCCCGCGCAATCGTCAGCGACGCGTGTCGCCCGGTTCAGAAACCGTGCGTGACGAGTGACAGGACCGACAGGTCGGGGTGCGTGCCGTCGATGATGCTCTTGCCGACATGCACGGCTTCGTGGACGGCTTCATCGAGGCTGGCGAAGCTTTCCTCGCCGTCCGCATGGAACGGTACCGCGTGGCCGGGTAACGCGGGATTCGCGCCGGGATGGCATACGTAGCCGGTGTAGGTATAGCGCGTGTCGCTGCCGGGCACGGCAGCCGGCACGACATGGACCTCGAAGCCTTCGTAATCGACGTGTTCCGTCGGTATCGACAGTTCGGTCATGGCGATCTCCGTGTACCGCACGCAGGGGTGGCGCGCGCGGCATCGAGTACGCGGCGGCGGTCGTGTCGCCGTGTTGATCGAATTCTAGGTGATCGAGCGGCTGGCCGGGAGGCTTCCGGCGCGGTGCGGCGCGATGACGGGCTGCTGCCCGTGCCGTTTCGACGAACGGGTTCGCGCGCGGCGCTGCATCATTGTTTGCAGCGGGCGTCCTTGCGCTGCACGACGATGATCACCGGGTATTTCTGGCCGTGGTCGAGCTCTACGCGTGCCACGACGGTGAGCGTCGCCGGATCGGAATCGTCGTACACGCTCACCTGTTCGTTGCGCAGGTAGGTCACGCCGGTGCAGTTCGACGTGCGTCCGTCGTCTCCCACCTTGCACTGGAGGTCGTTGTCTTTCAGGTAGTTGTACGGCGACGGGCTCGCGAGGTATTCGCTCAGGCCGCGCGGCGAGCCGCCGACGCCGGACACGTATGCGATCGCGCACGACGCTTGCGCGTCGCTGCCGGACGCGGTGTCGGCTGCCGCGTGCGTGCTGACGGCCGCGAGCAAGGCGACGAGCGACGAGACGATGAGGGGCTTCATGACGTGGGTTTCCCGTTTCGCGAATCGGAGCGCCGGATTGTAACGGCATCCGGCGGGACGCGTCGGAACGTGGGGGAAAGCCGTACGAGAACCAACAAAAAACCCCGTCATTCGCTGAATGGACGGGGTTTGGCAAACTTCCTGGCGGAAGCGGTGAGATTCGAACTCACGGACAGTTTCCCGTCGCCGGTTTTCAAGACCGGTGCCTTAAACCGCTCGGCCACGCTTCCACACGAGGCGGCATTGTAACCGAAATGCCGCGATCTTCATGCCCTCAATCGTCGCGCAGGAACAATTCCTGCAGGTCGTTGAGGAAACGCTGGCCGAGCGGCGTCGGCGCGATCTGCGCGAAATCGCGTGCGATCAGCCCGCGCCGTTCCGCTTCCTGCAGTGCCGGCTCGATCGTGCTCATCGGCAGGCCGGTGCGCTCGGCGAAGCTGTGCACGGGGAAGCCCTCGACGAGCCGCAGCGTGTTCAGCATGAACTCGAACGGCAGGTCGCGCGCGCCGACTTCACGCTCTTCCTGCACGGCCGTGCCGGCCATCGCCTGCTCGATGAAGGTCGCCGGATGCTTGTAGCGTGCCTGCCGCAGGATCCGGTTCGGGAACGACAGCTTCGTGTGCGCGCCCGCACCGATCCCGAGATAGTCGCCGAAACGCCAGTAGTTCAGGTTGTGCTTGCACTGATGATTCGGCTTCGCATACGCGGACACTTCGTAGCGCCCGTAACCGGCCTCGGCCGTACGTGCGTGAATCCATTCCTGCATGTCGGCCGACGCGTCGTCATCGGGGACGACCGGCGGAAACTTCGCGAACAGCGTATTCGGCTCGAGCGTCAGGTGATACAGCGACAGATGCGGCGGCGCGTACGACAGTGCGGTTTCGATGTCGGTACGGCATTCGTCGAGCGTCTGGTTCGGCAGCGCGAACATCAGGTCGAGGTTGAAGTTGTCGAAGTTCTTCGCGGCGATCTCGACGGCCGCGCGCGCCTGCGCGGTGTCGTGAATCCGGCCGAGCGCTTTCAGGTGCGTTTCGTTGAAGCTCTGGATGCCGACCGACAGGCGGTTCACGCCGCTCGCGCGGAACTGCGCGAACTTCGCGGCCTCGAACGTGCCCGGATTCGCCTCGAGCGTGATCTCGGCATCGGCGTCGAGCGGCAGCAGCGCGCGCACGTCGGACAGCATCCGGTCGAGGCCGGCGGCTGACAGCAGGCTCGGCGTGCCGCCGCCGATGAACACCGTATGCACCTGCCGGCCCCACACGAGCGGCAGCGCCTGCTCGAGATCGGCGCGCAGCGCGTCGAGATACTCGGTTTCCGGAAACCGTTCGCCTTTCCACTCGTGCGAGTTGAAATCGCAGTACGGGCACTTGCGCACGCACCACGGGAAATGCACGTACAGCGCGAGCGGCGGCAGCGACGTGAGCCGCACCTGGCCGGGCGACGTGAAGGTCGCGACGACGCGTGCGCCGGTTTCCGCGGCCTGGCTCATGCAACCTCCCGCAGTGAAGGGGTATCGGGCATGCTCATGCCTCCTCCGCGAGCCGCGCCAGCAGCGCCTTCAGCGCCAGCGCGCGGTGGCTGTGCGTGTTCTTCACGGCCGGTTCGAGTTCGGCGGCCGTCGCGCCGAGCGAAGGCAGATAGAAATACGGGTCATAGCCGAATCCGTGCTCGCCGCGCGGGGTATCGACGATCTCGCCCGCCCAGCGCCCTTCGGCGAACAGCGGCTCGGGGTCGTCGGCATGGCGCACGAGCGCGAGCACGCAGCAGTAGTATGCGCGCCGGTCGTCGACGCCGCGCAGCTGCTCGACGAGATACGCGTTGTTCGCCGCATCGCCCTTGTCGCGGCCCGCGCGCTGCGCATAGCGCGCCGAATAGACGCCCGGCGCGCCGCGCAGCACGCGCACGCACAGGCCCGAATCGTCGGCGATCGCCGGCAGCCCGGTGAGCCGCGACGCGTGACGCGCCTTCGTCAGCGCGTTCTCGATGAAGGTGCCGAACGGCTCGTCCGCCTCGGGCACCGCGAGGTCGCCCTGCGGGACGATCTCGATGCCGACCGTCGAGAACAGCGCGGTGAATTCGCGCAGCTTGCCGGCGTTGTTCGACGCGAGGACGATGCGCGACAGCGGCGCGATGGTGTGGTCGTCCGGCATGTCAGGCGCCCAGCACGTCTTTCTGAAGCTGCACGAGTTCGGCGATCCCGCCTTGCGCGAGGTCGAGCAGCGCGTTCATCTCGGCGCGCGAGAACGGCACGCCTTCGGCCGTGCCCTGGACTTCGACGAAGCCGCCGGCGCCCGTCATCACGACGTTCATGTCGGTGTCGCAGCGCGAATCTTCCGCGTAATCGAGGTCGAGCACGGGCGCGCCCTCGTACACGCCGACCGAGATCGCGGCGACGTGGTCGGTGATCGGCGAGCGCGTGAGCTTGCCGGCCGCGATCAGCGTCGACACGGCGTCGTGTGCGGCGACGAACGCGCCGGTGATGCTCGCCGTGCGCGTGCCGCCGTCGGCTTGGATCACGTCGCAGTCGATGTGGATCGTGCGCGGGCCGAGCGCCTCGAGGTCGAACACGGCGCGCAGCGCGCGGCCGATCAGGCGCTGAATTTCCTGCGTGCGGCCGGTCTGCTTGCCGCGTGCGGCTTCGCGGTCGCTGCGCGTGTGCGTCGCGCGCGGCAGCATGCCGTATTCGGCGGTCAGCCAGCCTTGCCCGCGGTCGCGCAGGAAATCGGGCACGCGTTCGGAGACGCTCGCGGTGCAGAGCACCTTGGTGTCGCCGAATTCGACCAGCACCGAGCCTTCGGCGTGTTTCGTGTAGTGGCGCGTGAGGGCGACCTTGCGCAGTTCGTCGGCGCGGCGGCCGCTCGGGCGGGAAACGGAGGACGTCATGTGGGAATCGCGGAACGAGAGGAAACCCCGATTTTAGCGCCGAACGGCGGGCTTGCCCGGCGGGGTGGTTCCCAAAAATGGGATAATGCGCGCTTCCCGCCCCGCGCTTTCCGATGCGCCGGGCGCCTCGACATATCCCCGCCCGCGAGGGCACCCAGACGGCGAGACGAACCATGATCTACAGCATGACGGGCTACGCGAGCGCGACGCGCGAACTCGCGACGGCCACCGGTAACGGCGGCACCAGCGTGTCGGTCGAACTGCGCACCGTGAACTCGCGCTTCCTCGACCTGAATTTCCGGATGCCGGACGACGTGCGCGCGTGCGAACCCGCGCTGCGCGAAATGCTGATGAACAAGCTGTCGCGCGGGAAGGTCGACATCCGCATCAACCTGCAGCGCGGCGAGCAGAGCATCGGCGCCGGCGCGCTGAACCAGTCGGCGCTCGGCCAGCTCGCCGAACTCGAGCGCTCGGTGCTGGACACGTTCCCGGGCGTCGGCCGCCTGCGCGCGGGCGAGATCCTGCGCTGGCCCGGCGTGATCGCCGAAAGCGGCGTGTCCGCGGAAGCGATCCGCGACGCGGTGCTCGCGTGCGGCAAGGAAGCGATCGGCGAGCTCGTCGTCGTGCGTTCGCGCGAAGGCGCGCAACTGGCGACGATGCTGCTGTCGAACGTCACCGAGATGGAAGCGATCGTCGCGCGCATCACGCCGCTCGTGCCGGAGCTGATCGCGAAGCATCAGCAGAAGATCGTCGAACGGCTGCAGGAAGCGCTCGGCATCGCGGCGCCCGAAGGCAGCGCGACGATCGTCACGCGCGAGGAAGCCGCGGAGCGCATTCGTCAGGAAGTGACGATGTACGGGATCCGGATCGACATCGCGGAAGAGCTGTCGCGTCTCACCGCGCACCTGAACGAAACGCGTCATGTGATCGAGAAGGGCGGCCGCGTCGGCAAGCGTCTCGACTTCATGATGCAGGAACTGAATCGAGAAGCAAACACGCTCGGCTCGAAGGCGGCGGCGAAGGAACTGGCCGACGCATCGATGGCGCTCAAGCTGTTGATCGAGCAGATGCGCGAGCAAGTGCAAAACCTGGAGTAACAGAGATGAAACGACCCCCACGCTCACTATGTTCGCTGCCCCCCGAGGGGGCGGCCAGCCTCCTTGGGGCTGCCCGGCGGAGGCTGTCATGACCGATTCCCATCGCGACGTCCACGCGTCGCATTCGCTGCACGGCGGCGTCTATCCCGGCAACCTGTTCATGGTCGTCGCGCCGTCGGGCGCCGGCAAGTCGACGCTCGTGAATGCGCTGCTGTCGAAGGACAACGACATCTGCCTGTCGATCTCGTACACGACGCGCAAGCCGCGCCCGGGCGAGCAGGACGGCCGGCACTATCACTTCACGACGGTCGAGGATTTCCGCGCGCGCCACGCAGCGCACGAATTCCTCGAGAGCGCGGAAGTGCACGGCAACTACTACGGCACGTCGCGCGTCTGGATCGAAGAGCAGATGAAGAACGGCCACGACGTGCTGCTCGAGATCGACTGGCAGGGCGCGCTGCAGGTGAAGAAGCAGTTCCGCAATGCGGTCGGCATCTTCATCCTGCCGCCGTCACTCGACGCGCTCGAGGAGCGCCTGAAGAAGCGCGGCCAGGACGAACCGAACGTGATCACGCGCCGACTGCTCGCCGCCGGCAGCGAGATCGCGCACGCGTCGGAAGCGGAATACGTGGTGATCAACGAGAATTTCGAGCGTGCGCTCGCGGAGCTCGAATGCATCGTCGCCGCCACGCGCCTGCGCTTTGCTTCGCAGTACGCGCGACACACGGAGCTGTTCATCGAGCTCGGCATCCATCTGCCCCACGCGGAATGACGCGGGGGACGAGGGACATAAGGTAGAATAAGGACTATATTCAGAAGGAATTACCAACATGGCTCGCATTACCGTCGAAGACTGCCTGAAGCAAATCCCGAACCGCTTCGAACTGGCGCTCGCCGCCACCTATCGCGCGCGGCAGCTCGCGCAAGGCCATACGCCGAAGATCGAAAGCCGCGACAAGCCGACCGTCGTCGCGCTGCGCGAAATCGCTGCCGGCCAGGTCGGCGTCGAGATGCTGAAGAAGGTGCCGGTGTAACGCGCATCCGGCCCGTTCCAGCCATGTAATCCACGCGCGCAACGACTCGACCTGGAGGCGAATATGAGCACCACCCCATCGTCCGCCTCCGCGGATTCGACCACCGAAGCCACGGCCCAGTCGCCTGCGCGCCAGTACATCGACGCGGTCCTCGAACAGTCCTTCCGGCATCTGTTCGGGCCGACCGCCACACCGGAGCAGCCGCGCAAGCACGGCGTCGTTTCGATCGCGAAACTGACGGCCGTGCTGGCCGAGTATCTCGCTCCGGAAGAAATCAAAGAGGTCAAGGCGGCGTTCCACTTCAGCGACGAAGCCCACCTCGGTCAATATCGCCAGAGCGGCGAACCCTACATCACCCATCCCGTCGCCGTCGCGGAAATCTGTGCCGGCTGGAAGCTCGACGCGCAGGCCGTCATGGCTGCGCTCCTGCACGACGTGATGGAAGACCAGGGCGTGACCAAGAGCGAGCTGGCCGAACGGTTCGGCCCGAAGGTCGCCGAACTGGTCGACGGCCTGTCGAAGCTCGACAAGATGGAGTTCCGCAGCCGCGAGGAAGCGCAGGCGGAAAACTTCCGCAAGATGCTGCTCGCGATGGCACGCGACGTGCGCGTCATTCTCGTCAAGCTCGCCGACCGCCTGCACAACATGCGCACGCTCGGCGCGGTGCCGATGGAAAAGCGCCGCCGCGTCGCGCGCGAGACGCTCGATATCTACGCGCCGATCGCGCACCGCCTCGGGTTGAACAACACGTATCGCGAACTGCAGGACATGAGCTTCGCGAACTTCAACCCGCATCGCTACGCGACGCTCGAGAAGGCCGTCAAGGCGGCGCGCGGCAACCGCCGCGAAGTGATCAGCAAGATTCTCGAGGCCGCGCAGCGCGCGATGGCTGACGCGAAGATCGACGCCGAGATCACCGGCCGCGAAAAGACCATCTACAGCGTGTACCGCAAGATGCGCGACAAGCAGCTGTCGTTCTCGCAGGTGCTCGACGTGTACGGTTTTCGCGTCGTAGTCGACAGCCCGCTCGACTGCTACACGTGCATCGGCGCGCTGCACGCGCTGTACAAGCCCGTGCCCGGCAAGTTCAAGGACTACATCGCGATCCCGAAGATCAACGGCTATCAGTCGCTGCACACGACGCTCGTCGGTCCGTTCGGCGCACCGATCGAGTTTCAGGTGCGCACGCGCAAGATGCATGAGATTGCCGAGGCGGGCGTCGCCGCGCACTGGCTGTACAAGAACGGCAGCGCCGATCTCAGTGACGTGCAGAAGCGCGCCCACCAGTGGCTGAAGTCGTTGCTCGACATCCAGAGCGAAGCCGGCGATTCGAGCGAATTCCTCGAGCACGTGAAGATCGACCTCTTCCCCGATGCGGTCTACGTGTTCACGCCGAAGTCGAAGATCATGGCGCTGCCGCGCGGCGCGACGGCGCTCGATTTCGCGTATTCGATCCACAGCGATCTCGGCAACCAGTGCGTGGCCGTGAAGATCAACAACGAGCTGCTGCCGCTGCGCACCGAACTGAAGAGCGGCGACATCGTCGAGGTGATCACCGCGCCGTATTCGAAGCCGAACCCCGCATGGCTCGGCTTCGTGCGTACCGGCAAGGCGCGTTCGGCGATCCGTCACTACCTGAAGACGATGCGCCTGAACGAGTCGGTGCAGCTTGGCGAGCGGCTGGTCGACCAGAGCCTGAAAGGCTATGGTCTCGCGCTGGCCGATGTCGAGCCGGAGGTGTGGGAGAAGCTCGTGCAGTGGACGGGCAACAAGAGCCGTCAGGAAATCTTCGCGGACATCGGCCTCGGCCGTCGCGTTGCCGCGGTGATGGCCAAGCGCATCGAGGTGCTGATGAGCGGCCGCGACGCGGACGACGATCTGCCGAAGTCCGAGCGGCATCCCGCGCACCATGCGCCGCCGGTCGTGATTACCGGCACCGAAGGGATGTCCGTGCAGTTGTCCGCGTGCTGCCGGCCGATTCCGGGCGACGCGATCATGGGCTACATCGGCATCGGCCTGGGGATGGCGATTCATACGACCGATTGCCGCGTGGCGCAGCGGATTCACCGCCGCGATCCGGGCCGCTGGATCGACGTCGAATGGGCGCCGCAGCCGGGCCGCCTGTTCGATGTCGCGGTGAAGGCGCTCGTGAAGAACACCAAGGGTATCTTTGCGCGCGTGGCGGCGGACATCACGTCGGCCGACGCGAACATCGTGCATATCGCGATGGACGAGGATCTGACACACGAATCGACGGTGCTGCGCTTCGTGATCCAGGTCAGCGACCGCGTGCATCTCGCGAACGTGATGCGGCGCGTGCGGACCAATCCGGACGTGATGCGGATCATGCGCGAGCGTTCGACAGACGACGGCGCGCATGCGCGCCATGACGGCGGCATGCGGATCGAGCGCGAACGGCAGGATTATTGACGCTTGCCAGCACAAGCGGGCGATTGATCGACGGCGGCCAATATGGCCGCCGTTTTCATTTGTGCGGTACGAAGAGCGAACGTGCGGCGTGGCTGGACAAGGGTGCCTGTAACCGGGCCGTGTCGGGAGCAAGGGAAGGGGAGGCGGAAAAGAAAAAGGGCTTTCCCGGAGGAAAGCCCTTTTAAGGTGGCGCGGCTGGCAGGATTCGAACCCACGACCCCTTGGTTCGTAGCCAAGTACTCTATCCAACTGAGCTACAGCCGCACGCAAAACGGTACTGCTTGACTGTCGGAACCTTCTGCGATGGGAAGGCCCCCAAAAAAGTGGCGCGGCTGGCAGGATTCGAACCCACGACCCCTTGGTTCGTAGCCAAGTACTCTATCCAACTGAGCTACAGCCGCACGCAAAACAAAACTTCTACTGCTTCGAACTGAAAGGGCCTTCGGTTCGGAAGGCCCTCGAAAAAAGTGGCGCGGCTGGCAGGATTCGAACCCACGACCCCTTGGTTCGTAGCCAAGTACTCTATCCAACTGAGCTACAGCCGCACGCAGAAGCGAAATTATAGCAGGGTTGTATAAAAAGGGAAGCCTTATTCGCGAATTGTTCTACGCGACCTTGCCGGGGCCCCCATCGTGTACCCTTGGAGCATCAGTCATCCACGTTGAATCTGCATCATGAACAAGGCGTTTGTCAAAGAGTCGGACGGCGACGACGACGATCTCGACCAGGCCCAGCCCGCGATCCCGGCGGGCGCGAAGAACTACATCACGCCGGCCGGTCACAAGCGGCTGAGGGACGAACTGCTGAACCTGATCGACGTCGAGCGTCCCGAGGTCGTGCGGCTCGTGTCCTGGGCCGCATCGAACGGCGACCGGTCGGAAAACGGCGACTACATCTACGGCAAGCGACGGCTTCGCGAGATCGATCGCCGCATCCGCTTCCTGACGAAGCGGCTCGATCTTGCCGAAGTCGTCGATGCGAGCCGGCAGGAGAATGTCGACCAGGTGTTTTTCGGTGCAACGGTCGATTACGAGACGCCGGACGGCGAGGATCATACGATCACGATCGTCGGGATCGACGAGGTCGATCTGGATCGCGGCTGCGTCAGCTGGATTTCCCCGGTTGCGCGTGCGCTGATCAAGGCGAAGATCGGCGATACCGTCATGCTGATGACGCCGGCCGGCCCGCAGCCGATCGACGTGCTCGACGTTCGCTACCCGCCGCGGGACAACGCCTGAGCGATACCCGGTGCAGTCCGGCAAAGAAAAAGCGCCCCGACGGGGCGCTTCGTCATCCGGCATGCAGCGGATGTGGCGGTCGCTCAGAAGCGATGGCGCATGCCGGCCGTGACCGCGATCTGCTTGTTGGTCGATGACGCGGCGCCCAGCCCGTTGATGTTGGCGCCGAGGTCGAGGCCGTCGTTGTTGACCTTCTGGAACTCGCCCTGCAGGTAGACGTCGGTGCGCTTCGACAGCGCATAGTCGGCTTGCAGGTTGAACTGGTGCCAGGTCGGCTTGTCGCCGGCCAGGCGGCCCTGCGTGTACGTGTAGGAGCCGGCAAGCGACAGCGCCGGTGTCAGCGCGTAGCGGCCGTTGAGTTCGTAGTTGCTGAAGCGCGCGGTTCCGCCGAGGCCCGTGATGCCACCGGACACGCCGGACTGCCCTGCGCTGATTGCGCGGATGCCGGTGAGGCGCGTCTGCGTGAACACGAAGCCGACCGTGGCCGGGCCGAACCCGTAGTTCAGGCCGGCGCCCCAGGTGCGTTGCACGCGCGAGGCGAAGGTCCAGTCGCCGGTCACCGCGCCCGGGTCGGTCGCGGCCTGCGCGAGCGCGTTCACATCGCTGTTCAACTGCAAGTAGGCCGCGGCGAAGTTGAAGCCCAGGTAGCTGTACGACACGCCGCCACTATAGGCGCGGTTGTTCGCGAAAGACGTCGAGTTCGAGAACCCGTACAACGCACCGAACTTGAGTCCGCCGTAGTTCGCGCTCTGATACTTGACCGAGTTGTTGATCCGGAACGAGTTGTTCAGGTTGTCGTTGTCGAACGGGTGAGCGAACTGCGTGCCGCCGTACTGGGTGCCGGTCAGCGACAGCGGCCCGAGATAGTCGACGACGCTGTCGTACTGCCGGCCCAGCGTCAGCGAACCGTAGCTGTTGTGTGCGAGACCGACAAACGCTTGCCGGCCGAATTCGCGGCCGTTCTGCTTCAGCGCGCCGTTATTGATGCCGAAACCATTTTCCAGCGTGAAGATCGCTTTCATGCCGCCGCCGAGATCTTCGGTGCCGCGCAAGCCCCAGCGGCTGCCGTTGACCGAACCGCTCGTTTCCTGCCAGGCGCTGTGGCCGTGCTGATTGTTCGTGTAGGTGATGCCGGCGTCGATCAGGCCATAGAGCGTCACGCTGCTCTGGGCATGGGCTGCCGTAACGAATACACCCGACAACGCGGTGACGATCAGAGTTTTTTTCATGGATCTGTCTCCAAACAGGATGATGTCGATCGAACCTGCTGCGGACTGGCATGTTGTGCTTGACGCTGCGGCCGGTCCGGCAGAGCGGCGGTGCGCTTTTCAAAAAGCCATCTGCAGTGTAAGGAGTGCGTGGAGCGGGGGTGGGGCGCGCTTTAAGCAATAATGTATTTTGGAATCCGCAAAGATCGCGAAGGTAGTGCAAACGGTTGTCCAGCAAGGGTTTGCGGCGATGCAGCGAAAGAAAATGGCGCTCAGGACTGCGTAACGGACGTTGCGCGATCGCGACAGGTAATCACCAGCAGGCGACGGCGGTCATAGCGCGATTATTGACACATCGGCAATAGAGGTTTGTGTGGAGCATGGATAATGAAAGGTTGTTCTCTCGCTATACTGCGATCTCTGCTTTCCGAAGCAGACTTTTTCGTTGACGGAAAAGATCTCCAAACCTTTGTCGGCGCGACTTCCCAGTCGCGCTTTTTTTTTGCCCCGCCGCTGCGCACTACTGCGTGTACGAGCGCCGCTTGCGCTTGGCCGCAGGCGCGGCCTCCTTGGCTTCGTTCGGGGGCGGCGTGTATGTCCAGTCTTCCATCACGTAGTGACGGGCATCGAGGGGCGATGCAAGCAGGTTCTGCCAGTGATCGCCGTGCCAGGTCGTATCGAACTCGGTGTCGCACGGCGCTTCGCGCGCGGACTCTGCCAGGGCGCGGGACTTGCGGCGTACGCGCCCAAGCCGGCTCGCGAAGCGCTTGATTCCGTCCAGCCACATGACCTTCTCCTTCCTTCCGCATTGGATGAGCATCGCAATGTCCCCGCATTTCTGCAACCCGGAAAAAACCCGAGGATTTTACCGAGGCGATTTGTCCCCGGTAGAAATTTCGTGGTCGAGATTATCGGAACTCCCACCCCGGTAATGTTGACAGGTTTTTGACTCGAATCAATTAATAAAAGGCGATGGTGTACCGATTCCAATGCCATTAGCACTATTTTGATAAAACGATCATCAAAAATTTTCTTGACGCACCCGGATTGTCCAATTTATAAAGTCAGCACTCCGTCCTCGGGCGGCGTGCTGGTGCTGGTGCAGTTGCTGGCGCGATGTTTCGGGATTTCGGGAAACGGCTATAAAAATAGCTTCTTTGATCTAATCGAGTGGGGAACGAAGACATGGATACCGGTATCGTGAAATGGTTTAACGATGCTAAAGGTTTCGGCTTTATTACGTCGGACAATGGTGGTGAAGATTTGTTTGCGCACTTTTCCGAAATCAAGATGGACGGCTTCAAGACGCTGAAGGAAAACCAGCGTGTTTCGTTCGACGTGAAAGTCGGGCCGAAAGGCAAGCAGGCAGCGAATATCCAGGCCGTCTGACGCGCCACGCATTGCCGATCACGTCCGGCCCCCGCATGGCGGGGGCTTTTCATTTTCCGGGGACGGAACAATACGGTTCGGGCTGGCCGCGAACAGGGATGCCGGTGCATACTCACGGAAGCATCGTTTCCCAGTCTTTTCATGTCCGATTTCCCCCGTCCGTCCGATCCGGCCAGCGAACAGCCGCTCGTTTTCGTCGACCTTGAAACCACCGGCGGCTCGCCCGCCGAACACCGCATCACAGAAATCGGCGTGGTCGAAATCGGCCCGCTCGGCGTGTCGACGTGGACGACGCTCGTCAACCCGGGGCAGTCGATTCCGCCGTTCATCCAGCAACTGACGGGTATTTCGGACGAGATGGTGCGCGACGCGCCTTCGTTCGCATCGCTGGCGCCGGCCTTGTTCGAGCGGCTCGACGGCAAGCTTTTCGTCGCGCACAACGCGAGCTTCGACCGCGGTTTCCTGCGGGCCGAATTCGAGCGCGCAGGTTTCGCGTTCAATCCCGACGTGCTGTGTACGGTGCGGCTGTCGCGTGCGCTGTTCCCGCGTGAAACGCGGCACGGGCTCGACGCGCTGATCGAACGCCACGGCCTCGTGCCGGCTGCGCGCCACCGGGCGCTGGCGGATGCCGACCTCCTGTGGCAGTTCTGGCGCCAGTTGCACGACATCGTGCCGCTCGAGCGGCTGCGCGATCAGATCGCGCGCACGACGCGCCACTTCCGTCTGGGCGGCGACCTGACCGAAGCCTGGCTCGATACCGCACCGGCCGGGTGCGGGGCGTACGCACTGTTCGGGGAGGGCGACGCTCCACTGTACGTTGGCCGCAGCGTACGCGTGCGGCAGCGGCTGCGCGCGTTGTTGACGGGAGAGCGTCGGTCGTCGAAGGAAATGCGGCTTGCGCAGCAGGTACGGCGCGTTGAATGGCGCGAGACGGGTAACGAACTGGGGGCGATGCTCGCAGAAGCGCAATGGATCGCCGGGCTGCGTCCGTCGTACAACCGGCGCCCTGCGGCCGACACCGCCCGTACCGACAATGCACCCTGGCCGTTCGAAGGCGCCGTTGCGTTCGAGGCGAGCGGCGAGCGCCGCCTGTTTCATGTGATCGATGGCTGGCGCTATCTCGGCGTCGCGGAATCGCTCGACGCGGCCGCGCGGCTCGCGGCCGACGGGGCAGCCGGCGCATTCGAACCCTTCACCCACCGCCTGCTCCAGACGCATCTCGCACGCGGACTGCAACTGATTCCGCTCGCCGCACTCACGCCTGCGGGCCAAGCGGGTTGACCCGGCGCGACCGCCGTATCAGCCGATCGCGCTTGCGCCGCCGGCCGAGCAGATGTGCGACAACGCGGTGTCGAGCGCTTGCGTCTGCGTGGAGTCGTAGCGCGTGAGCGTCTTCCAGTTCGCGATGCTGCGGGCGAGTCGCGCCTGACAATCAGGCGCATCGCGCAGCGGTGCAACCTGCGTGAGCCCCGTGAGCATTTTCTGCGTCAGCCGGTCGAGCGCCGGGCGCGTGCTGGTCGCGAGATCGGGAGGCGTGCCTTCCGGCGGCCGCGTCGTGCGCCAGGTTGCGAACAGGGCGTTCTGCACATCCTTGCTCGCCGCGATCTGATCCTCGAAGAACGTCCGCGCGAACGCGGGATCGACGCCGGCCTGTGCCGCGCGCTTCCCGACCGATTCGAGCAGCGCCGCTTCGCGCGGGCGGTCCTCGATTGCCTTGTGATTCGCCCATTTCCATCGGGCCACCGGCTCAGCGAGCGCGAGGCGCTGCGACGCGAGTGCGACGATGTTGGTAAGGGCGGTGTCGTCGCCGTCTGCAACGGCGATGCGCGGGGACGAAAAGAGGGCGACGCCGAGCGCGGCGACAGCGACGCTGGCACGAATGGCTTGCTTCATCGGAACGATCGGGAGAGCCGGGCGGGCCGGACGTGGAAAACCAGAAGGATAGACGAAGACAGTCGCGCGGCGTAGCGACGCGACAGAGGAATCAGCAGGCGAGCTGATCCAGCACCGTCAGGCTGTTGCGGCCCGGGTGCGAGGCGAGTTGCGCGCCATGCGCAATGATGAACCGCACGATAGCGATGATCGACACGTGGCGGTTACAGAACCGAACAGGCGTTCACTTCGGCGAGTACAGCTTGTGCTGCTCGTCGAAGAATGCCCGTACGTGGTCGGGCAATTCGGCGAGGAATTCCACGCCGACGGGTTCCGGATCCGGGCTCATCACTTGCTCCGGCGGTGGCATGCGAGTTGGTCTTTCGTCCATGGTCATTTCTCCAGCAGGTTCGATGATTATCATCCTCGCGCTTGGATTTATGCCAGTGGCGAATCGTTAGATTTTGTCTCTGTTGTATTAACGGCACATGCGCTCGGACGCGCGCTGCGATGCCGACTATCGAGTCGTGCGGAATCGGCAACAATCGGGCCGCTTGTTATACTTGCGCGCACTTTTCCTGCACCGCGATGAAACGAACGACGCGATGGATCGGCCTCGTATGGCTGGCGCTGGTACTGAACGTACTGTCGCCCGTCGTCGGCTATGCGCGTCTCGCCTCGAGCGGCTCCGGCGAACTCACGCTCGAGTTGTGCAGTGCAGCGGGCGCCCGCCAGATCGTGCTCGCGCAGGCCGGAGGCGATCACGATGCGCCGTCGTTCGACCATGCCGGCGTGCCGCACTGCGTGTACTGCCCCGGCTTCGCGGCGAACGTGGCGCTCGGTACGAGCCTGCCCGTGCTGCCGGGTTTCGTGCGGACGTTCGCCTACCGCGCGGCAGCACCCGTCATTCCCGATTGCCCCCGCAAGGGTATCCGTCTCGCGCAGCCCCGCGCGCCGCCTGAAAACGCTCCGATCTGATTGATGTCGTCCGCGCGCCCCGGTGGCGCGCGTGCCGCTCGCGGCCGGGCCGCGTGCCGCGCCGTCCGTGCGTGGTGCGCGCGCTCGTGTCCGGCGGCGTTCGATCACGTTTTCAGGAATCCCCTCATGTCCTCCTCCTTCGCCGCGCGGCCGTCGCGCGGGCGGCTCGCGCTCGCATGCGCGGCCGCTTTCGCGTGGCCTGTCGCCCATGCGGCTTCAACTGACGACACGCGTGTCGACACTGCCCGCCGTGGTGTCGAGCGTCCCGCCGATCCCGTCGCGCCGGCATCCACCGCGGCAACTGTTTCGCCGGTGCCGGCCGGCAGTACGCTGACCGCGGTCAGCGTGACCGCGCAGCGGCAACCGGTCGATCCGGATACGCCGGCCGTCGTCACGTCGATCACGCGCGAGCAGATCGAATCGCATACCAACGTCACCACCGAGGACGCGCTCAAGTACGCACCGAACCTGATGGTCCGCAAGCGCTATATCGGCGACCGCAACAGCGTGTTCGCCGGTCGCGACTTCAACGAACTGCAGAGCGCGCGCGGGCTCGTCTACGCCGACGGTGTGCTGCTGTCGAACCTGCTCGGCTCGAGCTACGCGTACCCGCCGCGCTGGTCGCTGATCCCGCCTGACGATATCGCGCGCGTCGACGTGCTCTATGGCCCTTTTTCCGCGCTGTACCCGGGCAACTCGATCGGCTCGACCGTGCTGCTCACGACGCGCCGGCCGGAAAAGCTCGAGGCGTCGCTGTCGACGCAGTTCTTTACGCAGCGCTACCACGACGGCTACGGATTCGCGGACAGCTTCGGTGGCAATCACCAGACCGCGCGGATCGCGAACCGCGTCGGGCGGTTCTGGTTCGCGCTGTCGCTCGACCGGCTCGAGAACAACGGTCAGCCGATGCAATATGCGAGCCCCAATTCGGCGTACAACCCGAAGCTCGGCGCCGCCGTGCCCGTGAGCGGCGCCGCGACCGACATCGGGCCCAACGGCAAGCCGCGGACGATCGTCGGCGCGCAGACGATCGAGCGGACCGAACAGCTCAACGAGACGATCCGGATGGGCTACGCGTTCACCGACCACGTCGATGCGACGCTCACGCTCGGGCATTGGGAGAACCATTACCGGCAGCACGGCGAAACCTTTCTGCGCGATGCGGCCGGCAATCCGGTCTACGGCGGCAACGTGTCGATCGGTGGCCAGAACATGACCGTTGCGCCGAATGCGTTCGCGCCGCAGCGCGGCGACCAGGAGAACTGGCTGTACGCGCTCGGGCTGAACGGTCGGCTCGATTCAGGCTGGCGCCTGTCGGGTGTCGTGTCCGCGTACGACGTGTCGCGTGACGTGCAGCGCTCGGCGTCGACCGTGCAGGGCGGTGCAGGCACGCTGTTCCAGGGAGACGGCACCGGCTGGCGCACGCTCGACCTGAAGGCCGAGGCGCCGGAAGTGAAGGGCCACACGTTCACGTTCGGCTACCACTACGACAACTACTTCCTGCGCAACGTCATGTACAACACGGCCGACTGGCTGGCCGGCCCGACCACGTCGCTCGCGACCACCTATCGGGGCGACACGCGCACGCAGGCGCTGTTCGGGCAGGATGCGTGGCGCTTCGCACCGGGCTGGCTCGCGACGCTGGGGCTGCGCTACGAACGCTGGGATGCGTACGGCGGCGCGCTCGGCAACGCGAGCGGCACGCTCGGTTATGCGGATCGCAGCGCGAATGCGTTGTCGCCGAAAGTCGCGTTGCAATGGGATGCGACCGACGTCTGGCGCTTCCGGCTGTCGTTCGCGACGGGCACGCGTTACCCGACGGTCGGCGAACTGTTCCAGGGCACGATCTCGAACAACGCAATCGTCAACAACAACCCGAACCTGCGGCCGGAAAAGGCGATCGACTGGGACTTCACGGCCGAGCGCGACGTGGGTGTCGGCGTCGTGCGTGCCAGCGTGTTCCAGAGCGATCTGCGCGATTCGATCTACAGCCAGACGACGGTGTCGGGTGCGACGACGGTGACCAACATCTCGAACGTCGATCGCGTGCGCGTGCGCGGTGTCGAACTCGCGTTCAGCGGCGAGAACGTCGGGCTGCGCGGCCTCAGTCTCGACGCGAACGTGTCGGCGAGCAACGCGCAGATCCTCACCGATGCCGCGAATCCCGCGTACGTCGGCTCGCGCTTTCCGCGTATTCCGCGCATGCGTTCAAACCTGCTCGCGTCGTATCGCTTCGACGAACACTGGCTCGCGAGCGTCGGCGTGCGCTATTCGGGTCGCCAGTTCAACGCGCTCGACAACAGCGACGTGAACCCGGACGTCTACGGCGGTACGAGCTCGTTCACGATCGTCGACCTGAAGGCGCGCTACCGCTTCGACCGTCACTGGACCGCGTCGGTCGGTATCGACAACGTGACGGACCGCCGCTACTACGTGTTTCACCCATATCCGGGCCGTACTTTCTACGGAGAACTGAAATGGTCACTGTGAAATCGCCCGCGGCAGGCGGCGCGCTGTGGTGCGCGTTGCTGTCGACTGCCGGGGCGCACGACACCCACGTCCTGCCGAAGGCCGCCGATTCGCGCGCCGCGCACATGAGCATGCAGGAAGTGCCCGCGCAGCAGAAGCAGCCGCTCGCGACGGGGGCGGCATTCGACACGCATCACCGGCTGTGGGCCGCGTGGGTCGAAGGCGCGCATGTCGTCGTCGCGCAGTCCGACGACGCGGGCCGCACGCTGTCCGCGCCCGCCACCGTCAACGCGATGCCGGAGCCGATCTACACGAGCGCCGAGAATCGTCCGAAGATCGCTACGAGTCCGGACATGCAGTTCGCGATGGTCGCAATGGATGTGTACGACGACAACGGCCCGGCGATCTCCCGGGCACTCGCGCAGATGCATCTGCCGCAGGTCGTGCAGTACGCGAACGCCGAGCCGATGCCCGAGCGGCTGAGCGCGGCGCTCGATGCGGGATGGAGAGGGGAGATGCTGCGCACCGTATGGATCGGGCGCGATGGCGCGCGCGAAGCGCGCAGCGGATTGCTGACGGCCGACGTGCTCGACGGCGGGTTGCAGCGCGCCAGGCGCTGAACGGGCCGGTGGCGCGCGGCGAACGGGCCGCGCGCCGGCCTGATGCGAAAACGCGCCCGAAGGCGCGTGGAGAGAAGCGTCAGGCCGCTCGCTTGAATAGCCGGATCACGAACAGCAGGATCACTGCACCGACGACCGCGACGATCACCGATCCGATGAAACCGCTGCCGATGCTGATGCCGAGCAGCCCGGCGAGCCAGCCGCCGATCACTGCGCCGACGATCCCGACGATGATGTCGACGATCAGCCCGAAGCCGCCGCCCTTGACGAGCAAGCCGGCAAGCCAGCCGGCGATCGCGCCGATGATGAGCCACATAATCAAGCCATGAGTCATGGTGGTCCTCTCCTTGTGTTGTGTCGAATGACCGGACGTCGGCTGTCGCCGCAAGCTGAATGAAGGCGGCATTGCGACCCGCCGCGCCGCCCACGCAATGTAACGCGATAGACGGGTCGGAATCGTTAAGTAATGTTATGCACCCGTAACCGGATTTTCCAGGGAATTCGTCTGCATACGGCGAGGCTGGCGCACGGGCGATGCGCGGCGAAATGAATCTGTAAGGAATGGCTGCCGGTGAAGCCGGTCGGCCGTGAGCGTCATCGTCCGAGCGTCGAAGCCTGCATGCCCGCAGAGGGCAATCCGTCGCTTGCGTCGGCAATCAGCCGTGCGACGGTCGCGGTGTCGCCGATCGCCTCGATCGACAGCAGTGCGAAGCGGGCGAGAAAGAGCGACGCATCGGCTTCACCGATCCGCGTCATCGTGCGGCACAGGTCGGTGTAGAGGGTGTCGCGTTCGGTATCCGTCATCATGCGGTCTCCTGAGGATCGGTCGATGCGCAAGGATGGAGTGCGCGTTCGAGTGCGGCGGCCACGTCGCCGGCGCGCGCGTCGTGCCAGCGGCCGAGTACGTGACCGTCCGGACGCACGAGATAGACGGTGCCGTCGCGCGCGCCGTACATGTCGAACAGCCGGCCGCCGACGTCATGGCCGCCGCAGGCCGGTTGCCGTGGCGCCGCATGCCGCGCGAGCGTGACGAGCGCGAACGGCATCCGCGCAGCCTGCAGGCGCCGCTCGAGATCGGCCAGCGTCGCCTCGGGCACGCCGTCGGCAGTGAAGCAGAATGCGGTGAAGCGCGGAGCGACGAGGTCGGTCAGGTGGCCGCGGCGCACGTCGCTGCCGTGTGCCGTGTACAGCATCAGCGGGCATTCGGCGAGCACCGTGCCGGGCGCGGGGCCGGCCGAAAACGTGTCGCGTTCGGCCGCGTTGAGCGGCGACGTCGCATACGCGATGGCCGTCGTCTGGCGCGGATTGATCAGCGAGCGCAGCGCGGGATGGCGGACCGCGAGCGACAGCACGGCCTTGCGCATCAGTTCGAACGCGAACGACGGCGGCGCCATGAACTCGGTGCTCTTGGTGCCGTAGCGGAGGTTCTCGTGCGTCGCGAACACGCGTTCGTCCGAGTAGCTGTCGAGCAACGTGTCCGATGCGAGTCCGCGCGTCACGTACGCGAGTTTCCATGCCAGGTTGTCGGCATCGTCGATGCCCGAGTTCGCGCCGCGCACGCCGAAGATCGGCACGAGGTGCGCAGCGTCGCCGCAGAACAGCACGCGACCGTGTCGATAGCGTTCGAGTGTCAGTGCGTTCGCCTTGTAGATCGTGATCCAGATCGGCGACCAGTCGCCGCGCTCGCCCATCATGTCGAGCAGGTTCTGCACGCGCGGGATCACGTTTTCCGGTTTCACGGCGGCTTCGGCATCCTCATCGTCGCGCAACTGATAGTCGATCCGCCACACGTTGTCGGGCTGCTTGTGAACGAGCACCGTCGAGCCCGGGTTCGACGACGGGTCGAAGTACGCCAGTCGTTCGGTCGGCCGGTCGCTGTCGAGCGCGATGTCGACGATCACGTAGCGGCCCTCGTAGCTCGTGCCGCGGAGCGACAGGCCGAGCGCGTCGCGCATCGTGCTGCGCCCGCCGTCGCACGCGACGACCCGGTCGGCGTCGAGTGCGTAGCCGCCGAGCGGCGTGTCGACGTCGAGGCGTACGCCGTCCGGTTGCCGGGTCACGCCGGTGACTCTCGTCTGCCAGCGGATCTCGATGAGTTCGCGGCGGCGCAGCGCGGCGTCGAGCAGGAACTGCTCGATGTGATACTGCGCGAGATTCACCATCGGCGGCAGCTTCTGGTTTTCGTCCTGCGGCATCGTGAAATGCAGCACTTCGTCGCGACGGTAGAAGCTGCGCCCGCCGGTCCACGGCAGCCCCTTGCGCAGGAAGTCGTCGAGCGCACCGAGCCGCTCGATGATCTCGAGGCTGCGCCGCGAGATGCAGATGGCGCGGCTGCCGTGGCAGACTGCGTCGTCGGCCTCGATCAGCACGCTGCGGATGCCGTGGTTCGCAAGGCCGAGCGCGACGGCCAGGCCGACGGGGCCGCCACCGACGATCGCAACGCGATGCCGGTGCGTATCGATACCGTCGTCGCAGGCCGGCAGATGCGCGGGATGGCGCTCGGCGACGAACGGGTAGGGCTTGAAGTCGATATCCATCGTTGGCTTCCAGGGTTGTCCGGCTCGACGTGCGCGCATCGACGCAAAGATGCGCGCAACAGGTCGGGACAGTATGGAAGCCGGTCGTGCGTCGGTTGTCCCCAAATCGGGTACAGCGAGGGGCTCAACGCAGGCCGCGACGTTTCACGGCTGCATGCACAGCGCAAACAGCTCGCGCTGGCTCGAGATGCCGAGGCGCCGGTACGCGCGCTTCTGGTAGGTGACGACACTCGATGCCTTCACGCCGATCGTCTCGCCGATCTCGTGCGCGGTCTGGCCGTCGAGTACGCCGCGCAGCACGTCGAGCTCGCGCTTGGACAAATCGGGGCATGCATGGCGCAGTCGCGCGAGCATCCGTTGCGGGATACCGATCTGTGCCGCACCGGCGAGCGCGTAGTGATGCCTTGCGGCCTGCGCGATCAGCGGCGCGAGCGCTTCGATCGCGGCGATCTCGCGCGGCTGGAATGCGCCGCTGCAATGCGCGCGGTACAGGTTGATCGACAGCCACGTCGCATCGCCGGGCTGCATCAGCAGCGCCAGCCGGTCGGATACGTCGGGGCCGCGGTAGCACGCGGCACGATACGCTTCGTGATCGATCTCGTCGCCGGCCTGCTGGTGCAGCAGCAGATCGTGGCGGCGTGTGCCGCGATGGGCGGTCGACACGATCTGCTGGTTGCCGTCGAGTGCGTAGAAATGTCGTGCGTAGGTGTCGGCGAGGTCGCGCAGGTAGCGGCCTCCGCGATGATCGGCGACCGACATCGTGCGCGGGCGATTGCCGAACTCGTACGCGAAGATCGTGCACTGCGTGATGGACAGCGCGTCGTCGAACAGTTTCAGGATTTCGGCCGCGAATGCGTTCGGCTCGTTGCCGCCGATCGCGGCGACGAGGCGCGTTGCGCGGGACACGTCCAGCTGCGCGGCGAGATTCGCTCGCTCGAGACGCCAGGTGCGCATGAAGAAGGGGGGCGAGGGTGGAGTGTCCGGCGATTGTAGTCGTCGGCGCGTGATACGGGAGTCCGGAGATGCCCGCAAGCGGACTGGGTGAGGCGAGAGGGCGGGCGCACGATTTCGGCGCCGGAAAAGAGAAAAGGCCTGACAAGCGATGCTTGTCAGGCCTTTATGTCTTGGTGCCGGAGATAGGAGTCGAACCTACGACCTTCGCATTACGAATGCGCTGCTCTACCAACTGAGCTACACCGGCAGCAGAGAAATGAAATTATATGGTGATTTCCGGGATCTTGGCAATAGGTTTTGCGAAATTTTTTTCAGCTTGCTGCTGCTGCTTCGCGAAACCATCGATCCGGCGGACTTCCCGCTTTCACTTCACTGTGATGCGACCGGTCAGGGCCACATCAAGAGGCGCGATTGTACTTGCGCATCGCACCTCCGTCTAGTGCTGCAGTGCAATTATTTTGCTTCGTCGTGATAGCCGGTCACGCGCTCGACTTCGTTCTTCGAGCCAAGGAACACGGGCACGCGCTGGTGCAGGCCCGTCGGCTGGACTTCCATGATGCGCTGCGTGCCCGTCGTCGCGGCGCCGCCCGCTTGTTCGACGATGAACGACATCGGGTTCGCTTCGTACATCAGGCGCAGCTTGCCCGGACGATCGGGCGTGCGCTTGTCGGCCGGGTACATGAAGATGCCGCCGCGGTTCAGGATCCGGTGTACGTCGGCGACCATCGATGCGATCCAGCGCATGTTGAAGTTGTCGCCGCGCGGGCCGTCCTTGCCGGCGTTCAGTTCGTCGACGTAGCGCTTGACCGGGTCGTACCAGTGGCGTGCGTTCGATGCGTTGATCGCGTATTCGCGCGTGTCGGCCGGGATCTGCATGTTGCTCTGCGTGAGCACCCACGAGCCGACTTCGCGGTCGAGCGTGAAGCAGTTCACGCCGTTGCCGGTCGTCAGCACGAACACCGTCTGCGGGCCGTACACGGCGTAGCCGGCCGCGACCTGCTGCGTGCCCGGCTGCAGGAACGATTCCTCGGTTGCCTGCTTGCCGTCCGGGCAGCGCAGCACCGAGAAGATCGTGCCGATCGACACGTTCACGTCGATGTTCGACGAACCGTCGAGCGGATCGAACACGAGCAGGTATTCGCCGCGCGGGTAGTTCGCCGGGATCGGGAAGAAGGTTTCCATTTCTTCCGATGCCATCGCGGCGAGGTTGCCGCCCCATTCGTTCGCGTCGAGCAGGATCTCGTTCGACAGGATGTCGAGCTTCTTCTGCACTTCGCCCTGGACGTTCTCGCTGCCGGCGGTGCCGAGCGCCTCGCCGAGCGCGCCCTTCGACACGTTGTAGCTGATCGCCTTGCACGCGCGTGCGACGACTTCGATCAGCAGGCGCAGGTCGGCGGGGAGGTTGTTGGTCTCACGTTGCTGTTCGATCAGGAACTTCGACAGCGTGGTGCGGCGGGCAATGGACATGACAGACTCCAGAAGGCCAAAGAATCCTTGAATGGCCGCAATTTTACCCGCCGCGCCTCCCGTGCCGCCGGCTTTTTTCGTCCGGTTACATGGCCGGGCGGCCGGATCGGCCCGGTTTCTGGCAGCGACGATGCACGGGACGCGCCATGCAGCGGCGGCAAGCGGCGCGGTCAGACCCCGCGACTACGTCCGGGGCCGGCAGTATTCACGCAGTAAAAAAGCCGGTGCCGCCATGGGCGGCACCGGCTGTTTCGCGTGTGAGCGATGCGGAGAATTGCGTTACGCGAGCGCCTTCTCGACGATCTCGCGCACGTCGCGCGATTTCGCGCCTGCCGCGACCTGCTCGAGCGCTTCGCGCATGCGGTCGCGCAACGCGGGCGTGAAGCGGCGCCACAGTTCGAGCGAGCGGGCGAGGCGCGCCGCGACCTGCGGATTGATCGCGTCGAGCGCGAGCACCTGTTCGGCCCAGAATGCATAACCCGAGCCGTCCGCCGCGTGGAATTGCGCGGGGTTGGCCGCGCAGAAGCTGAAGATCAGCGAACGTGCGCGATTCGGATTCTTCAGGTTGAACGCGGGGTGCGCGAGCAGCTTGCGAACCTTCGCGAGCGTCGGCTGCGCGGGCGTACCGCGTTGCGCGGCCTGCATCGCGAACCATTTGTCGATCACGAGCGCTTCCTTCTCGAAGCGGCGGTAGAAATCGTCGAGCGCGTGCTCGGCCGGTTCGTTCGCGCCGGCGGCCGCGGCGGACAGCAGCGCGCCGAGTGCGGCCGCGCGATCGGTCATGTTGTTCGCCGCGTCGTATTGCGCGGTCGCGAGGCGCACGGCATCGGCCGGATCCTCGAGCTCGGCGAGATATGCGAGCGCGAGGTTCTTCAGCGCGCGGCGGCCGGAAGCCTCGGGCGTCGGTTCGTAGGCGCCGGGCGTCTGGTGCTGCTCGTATGTGGCGAGCCATTCGGCGCGCAGCGCGGTGGCGAGCTGGCGGCGCACGAACTGGCGCGCGCGATGCACGGCGGCCGGATCGGCTTCCGCCATCTGGTCGGCGAGGTAGGTTTCCGACGGCAGCGTCAGCGCGAGTTCGCGGAACGCGGGCGACAGCGTCGCGTCGGTCAGCACGCGGCGGAAGGCGGCAACGAAGTTCTCGCCGAGCGTGAGCGGCTCGTTCGCGGCGGCACGCGAGGCGAGCGTCAGCAGCGCGCGCGTCGCGAGGCGCTGGCCGGCTTCCCAGCGGTTGAACGGATCGCTGTCGTGCGCGAGCAGGAATGCGAGGTCGTCGTCGCTGTAGTCGTACTCGACGATCACCGGCGACGAGAAGTTGCGCAGCAGCGACGGCAGCGGTTGTTCCGGCACGTCGACGAACGTGAAGGTCTGTTCGGTGTCGGTGAAGTCGAGCACGCGCGTCGTGCCCGCCGCGGCGGCTTCGCCGTCGAGGCGCAGCGGCAGGTCGCGGCCGTCGCGGCCGATCAGGCCGATCGCGAACGGGATCAGCAGCGGCCCTTGCTGCGTTTCGCGCGCGGCCGGCGACGCGTCGCCGTAGCCCTGCGCGAGCGTGACGGTATAGCGGCGCGCGGCCGCGTCGTACGCGGTGCGCACCGACACGCGCGGCGTGCCGGCCTGGCTGTACCAGCGCTCGAACTGCGCGAGGTCACGCCCGTTCGCGTCGGCCATCGCGTGGCGGAAGTCGTCGCAGGTCACGGCGTGCCCGTCGTGGCGCTTGAAATACAGGTCCATCCCCTTGCGGAAGCCGTCGCGGCCGAACAGCGTCTGGTACATCCGCACGACTTCCGAGCCCTTCTCGTAGACGGTCATCGTGTAGAAGTTGTTGATCTCGACGTAGCTCTCCGGGCGCACCGGGTGCGCCATCGGGCCTGCATCCTCGGCGAATTGCAGCTGGCGCAGCACGCGCACGTCCTCGATGCGCTTGACCGCGCGGGCCGCCGATTCGACGGCGTCGCCCGCGGCCATGTCGGCCGAGAATTCCTGGTCGCGGAACACCGTCAGGCCTTCCTTCAGGCTCAGCTGGAACCAGTCGCGGCAGGTCACGCGGTTGCCGGTCCAGTTGTGGAAGTACTCGTGGCCGACTACCGATTCGATGTTCGCGAAGTCGGTGTCGGTCGCGGTCTCGGGGTTCGCCAGCACGTACTTCGTGTTGAAGATGTTGAGCCCCTTGTTTTCCATCGCGCCCATGTTGAAGTCGCCGACCGCGACGATCATGAAGCGGTCGAGATCGAGCTCGAGGCCGAAGCGCTTCTCGTCCCAGCGGATCGAATGGATCAGCGAATCCATCGCGTGACGCGTCTTGTCGAGATCGGCCGGCTCGACCCACACCTGCAGCAGCTTTTCCTTGCCCGAGCCGGTCGTGATCTTCTCCTCGATCGCGACGAGCTTGCCGGCGACCAGTGCGAACAGGTAGCTCGGCTTGCGGAACGGGTCTTCCCACTTCGCGAAGTGGCGGCCGTCGGGCAGGTCGCCGGAATCGACGAGGTTGCCGTTCGACAGCAGCACCGGGTAGGCGGCCTTGTCGGCGCGCAGCGTCACCGTGTACGACGCCATGACGTCCGGGCGATCGAGGAAGTAGGTGATGCGGCGAAAGCCTTCGGCTTCGCACTGCGTGAAGAAGTTGCCGCTCGATACATAGAGACCCGACAGCGTCGTATTCTGGTCGGGCGCGCATGCACTTTCGAGCGTCAGCTCGAATGCATCGGGGACGTTCTCGACGGTCAGCCCGTGCTCGTGCGCGCGCACGGCGCCATGCGGCGCGCCGTCCAGCCGTGCGCCGACGAATTCGAGCGCTTCGCCCATCAGCTCCAGGTGCGGCGCGGGCGCGGCGTCCGGGTTGCGGCGCACGCGCATCGTATTCCTGACGATCGTACGGGCCGCCGCGAGATCGAATTCGAGCGCAACGGCATCGATGAGAAAGGCCGGCGGCGTGTAGTCGGCGCGGCGGATCACGGTGGAGGAAGCGTTGTCGGACATGGTCGTCGAGATCGGTGGAGTGGGGGACGGGCCCGTGGCACGGGCCGGGCGAACCGGGCCATTGTACAAAGGCTTGCGGCTGCGTGCCGGGCGAACTTTTTACCGGTTCCGGGAGTCCGCGTATTATCGGCATCCCGTTACGGTTCGCGCGGTGCGACGAACGGGTGACGGATCGAAGAGGATCAACATGAAACGCGAATGGATTCAACGCGGTGCGGGCTGGGCGGCGGTGCTGTGCGTGGCGCTGCTGACCGGCTGCACCAGCTACGTGACGACCCAGGTCACGGCCTTCTCCGACTGGAGCGGCAGCGACGCGACACGCACCTATGCGTTCACCCGCACCGACGCGCAGAAGAACAGCATCGAGCAGTCGACCTACGAGCCGATCGTCGCGAACGAGCTGTCCACGTATGCGTACCGGCAGGTGCCGCAGGCGCAGGCGCGCTATCTCGTCGGGCTGACCTATGCGGTCGGCAGCGATCTCGTGACGGTGCCGCAGCCCGTCTATTACGATCCGTGGTTCGTCGGGCCGGGGCCGTACTGGCGGCGCGGGCCGTGGGGCCCGTGGGGGCCCTGGGGGCCGATGCCGGCCGGTTATGTCGCGCAGACGTACCAGGTGTTCGACTACACGCTCGGCATCCGCATCACCGAGCGCGCGACGGGCAAGGAGGTCTATAACGTGTCCGCGCGCACGACCGGCGACAACGGCACGCTGCTGTACGCGATGCCGTTCCTTGCGCGCAGCGCGCTCGCCGATTTCCCGCTGTCGAACGGCGCGGTCCGCTCGGTCCGGCTGCCGGTCGACAAGCGCGGCGGCCCGGCGGCACCGGCCGCCAACGAGCGCGCGGTGCCGGCTGCGCCCGCTTCGGGCGCAGCCGCCGCCAAGTAACGCGGCATCAGCCTCGGCGCGGCCGTCCGGCCGCGCCTGCCGTTTTCTTCCCCGTCAGACCCCGACGCCCAGCAGCGCCAGCGCGCCGAGCACGACGAACAGCACGGCCGCGATGCCGTGCACGAGCTTCGTCGGCAGGCGGTGCGCGAAACGGTCGCCGAGCAGGATCGCGGGTACGTTCGCGAGCATCATCCCGAACGTCGTGCCGGCCACGACACCGATGTAGTCCTGGAAGCGCGCGGCCAGCGCGACGGTCGCGATCTGCGTCTTGTCGCCCATTTCCGCGAGGAAGAACGCGACGAGGGTCGCACCGAACACGCCGAGCCGCGAGCGGTTGGCATTGGCCTCGTCGGCGTCGAGCTTGTCCGGCACGAGGATCCACAACCCCATCGCGATGAACGAGAACGCGAGCGCCCAGCGCATGATCGACGGCGTGACCAGCGCGCCGAGCCATTCGCCGAGCGCGCCGGCGAAACCGTGGTTCACGAGCGTCGCGACGAGCACACCGAGAATGATCGGCACCGGCTTGCGATAGCGTGCGGCCAGGACGAGGGAAAGCAACTGGGTCTTGTCGCCGATTTCAGCGAGCGCGACGGCGCCGGTGGAGATCAGGAAGGCTTGAGACACGTATGGGGTTCCACGGGCCGGTGTTGTGCGTGCGAGCGACGATCCACGGCGCGCCGGGCCCTGATGCGGCGCACTGTGAACCATCGGTCTCGCCAGGCCTAGGTGGCTGCGCCCGCCATGGCCGCAAGGCCAAGTCTGTTGACGGACGCCTCCGTCACGATGCGCGCCGGGGGCGCGGGACATCGAGCGGAGCGGCTACTCCCCAATGAGCGGCGAATTCTAGCACGGCGTGTCGCGCGCGGGAAAGCGGTCGAGCGGTGCGGTGCCTGGTGTCGGGGCGGGGATTGGCGTTCGGCAAGCTCCGGCCGTACAGCAGGCCCGGCAGGCGGGGAGCGGCCGCAGGCAGACGCGGCGGCGAACGCCCGCGCCTGCCGTGACACCCCCCGGAACGCCGTTACGCGGCGGGGCGCCGCGCCGCCCCGCGCTCGTGGACGAGTTCGCCGGCCGCATAGGTGCGGTACACCGCGCGGTCGTCGCCGAGCAGCGCGAACGCGAACAGCAGTTCCTCGAGCGAATCCGCGCGCTTCGTGCGGCGCGCGAGCAGCGGCGTGGCCTGCGGATCGAGCACGACGAAGTCGGCCTCGGTGCGCGGCTTGAGCGTGCCGACCGTGTCGGCGAGGTCGAGCGCCTGCGCGGCGCCGGCCGTCGCGAGCCAGAACATCCGGGTCGCGGTCAGATGGTGGCCCGACAGCCGCGCGACCTTGTGCGCTTCGTTCATCGTCTGCAGCATCGAGAACGACGTGCCGCCGCCGACGTCGGTCGCGAGCGTGACGGGCACGTCGTATTCACCGGCCTTGTCGAAATCGAACAGCCCGCTGCCGAGGAAGAAGTTCGACGTCGGGCAGTGCGCGACGACGGTGCGCGTCTCGGCCATCCGGCGCCGGTCCTCGTCGTCGAGGTGGATGCAGTGGCCGTACACCGCGCGCGGGCGCAGCAGCCCGTAGCGGTCGTAGATGTCGAGATAGCTGCGATGGCCGGGGAACAGCTCGGCCACCCATTTCACCTCGTCGACGTTCTCCGCGACGTGGCTCTGTACGAACACGTCCGGATGGCGGCGCGCGAGTTCGCTGCACGCCTCGAGCTGCGCTTCGGTCGACGTCGGCGCGAAACGCGGCGTGAGCGCGTACATCTGGCGGCCCTTGCCGTGCCAGCGGCCGATCAGCTCGGCGCTGTCGTCGTAACCGGATTGCGCGGTATCGCGCAGGAATTCGGGGCAGTTGCGATCCATCAGCACCTTGCCCGCGATCATCCGCAGGTCGCGCGCGTCGCTCGCCGCGAACAGCGCATCGGCCGACTGCTTGTGCACCGTGCAGTAGACGAGCGCGCTCGTCGTGCCGCAGGCGAGCAGTTCGTCGACGAAGAAGTCGGCCACCTCGCGCGCATGCTCGGGATCGCCGAACTGGCGCTCGGTCGGGAACGTGTACTTGTCCAGCCACGGCAGCAGGCCCGGCGCCGGCGACGCGATCATGTCCGTCTGCGGATAGTGGATGTGCGTGTCGATGAAGCCGGGCACGATCAGCTTGTCGCGCAGGTCATGGACGATCGCGTCGCGCGCGAGCGTCGCGGCGAGCGGCGCGTACGGGCCGGCCGCGACGACTTTGCCGTCGTCGACGATCAGGAGGCCGTCGGTCTCGTAGTTCGCGGCCTGGCTCGATTGCGCCGGGTCGCCGTTGAAAGTCAGCAGCTGGGAACGGAAAGCGGTTTGCGTCATGACGAATGGTCCTGCATCAAGGTAAGGCGAACAGAAGAAAGCGATCGACGCCGGAGGGCGGCGGGACGGCGTTTCGCGAGCGGTAGCGGCATGCTGCGTGCGGCACGACCGGAGGCGATTGCGCGGGCGAACGTGGCGGCCGAAGCCGCCGGCGAGTGGTTGCCGGCGGGCCTCGCAGCCGCTGCGTTCGCGACCGGAGCGGCGGCGAACGCAGCGGCAAACCGCGACGGCAAGCACGGGCGGGCGACGACGAATGGCGCGCTCGCCGCGCGGGCACGCACGCGACCGTTCCGGCGCGACGCCGGGCCGGTGGTTGCGAAGCGGATGCCGTTGCCGTGTTTCATCTGTCTGGCGTTCCTCGATGCGGGCCGTCAGGCGGCCTGCCAGTACGCGTCGAGGCGCGCGTACAGTGCGTCGCGCTGCGCCGGATCGATGAACGATGCCTCGAAGCCGTTGCGGATCACCGCATGGACTTCGGCATCCGTGAGTTGCAGCGCTTCGGCCGTCGCGAAGTAGTTTTCATTGACGTAGCCGCCGAAATAGGCCGGATCGTCGGAGTTGATCGTCACCGCGACGCCGCGATCGAGCAGCGCCTTCAGCGTGTGTTTCGCCATGTCGTCGAACACGCACAGCTTGAGGTTCGACAGCGGGCAGACGGTCAGTGCCGTGCGCGTCCTGGCGAGACGCTCGACCAGGGCCGCGTCCTCGATGCTGCGCACGCCGTGGTCGATCCGGTCGACCTTCAGCACGTCGAGCGCCTCGTAGATGTACGCGGGCGGGCCTTCCTCGCCCGCATGTGCGACGAGCTTCAGCCCGAGCGCGCGTGCCTTGTCGAACACGCGCGCGAACTTCGTCGGCGGATGGCCGAGTTCGGACGAGTCGAGGCCCACGCCGATCAGGCGATGGCGATAGCGCTCGAACAGCGGCAGCGCGGATTCGAACGTCGCGAGCGCGTCCTCTTCGGACAGGTGGCGCAGGAAGCACAGAATCAGCTTGCTCGACAGCCCGCGCTGCTCGTAATCGGCGAGTGCGCGCTCGATGCCCGCGACTACCGTCTCGATCGGCACGCCGCGTTCGGTGTGCGTTTGCGGATCGAAGAACAGTTCGGTGTGGACGACGTTGTCGGCGAGCGCGCGTTCGCAGTACGCGGCCGTCATGTCGTAGAAATCCTGCTCGGTCAGCAGCACGCTCGCGCCGGCGTAATAGATGTCGAGGAACGACTGCAGGTCGGTGAACGCGTAGGCGGCGCGCAGCGCGTCGATCGAGTCGTACGCGAGCTTCACGCCGTTGCGCTGCGCGAGCGCGAAGATCAGCTCGGGCTCGAGCGAGCCTTCGATGTGAATGTGCAGCTCCGCTTTCGGCGCGCGGGCGATCTTGTCCTTGAGTGTCGGGGTCATGGCGTCGTTCTTGGTCGGTCAGTAGGTAAGGGAAGCCTGCGCGGCCGCGTTCGCTTCGACGGCCTGCAGCAATTGCGCAGCCACCGAGATCGCGATCACTTCGGGCGCCTTGTCGATGATGCCTTCGACACCGATCGGGCAGCGCATCCGCGCGACCTGGGCCGGGTCGATGCCGATCGCCGCGAGGCGATGATCGAACTGCACGCGTTTGGCGTGCGAGCCGGTCATCCCGAAGTATGCATAGTCGCCGCGTCGCAGGATGCGCTCGGCCAGCACGAAATCGAGTGCGTGGTCGTGCGTCATCACGACGAAGTAGGACTGCGGCGGCGCCGTGTCGACGGCGTCGCCCGGGGCATCGGCCGCCTCGATCGCGAGGTTGCCGATGCCGGCGAGCGCGTCGGCCGGCGGGAACACCGCATCGGGCCCGTCGATCCAGCGCACCTGGCACGGCAGCGTCGCCAGCACCTTCACGAGCGCGGTGCCGATGTGCCCGGCGCCGAACAGCACGACGGGGAACGCATACGGCGCGATCGTTTCGGTCATCAGCGACACGCCGCCGGTTTCCCACAGCAGGCAGTCGGCACGCGCGGCTTCCGATTCGGGCTCGCTCAACAGCGGCGCGCCCGGCGAGGGGCCGAATGATACGCTACGCACGGTCGCGGCGCCGGCCGCGACACGCTTCGCGAGCGACATGATCCAGCCGAGATCGCCGACGTCGAGCCGCTCGAACGCGAGCACCACGGCGCCGCCGCAGCACTGGCCGAGACTCGGGCCGAGCGCGAGCCGTTCGAGCCGGCGCGCGTGCGGCACGTGCGCGCCGTCCTTCAGCAGATGCCGCGCGATCTCGATCGCCTTCCATTCCAGATGACCGCCGCCGATCGTATGGCGGGCCGTGTCGCGCGTGACGAGCATCTTGGTGCCGGCTTCGCGCGGCGCGGAGCCGTCGGTGTGCGCGACCGTCACGAGCACGGCGGCTTCGCCGTGCGCGAGCAGTTGCTGCAGATCGCCGAGCCAGGCTTCCATCAGCACACCCCTTGCGAAACGACGCGGCACGACACGCGGCGCGGGCTGGCGAGCGTGGCGGCAACGATGACGGACGGGAGCGGGGCGGGCCGGCCGCACGGCGAATGCGGTGCGGCGGCGCGGCGACAGTGCGCGCGGACGGCACCGCCGGATGCGCGGACGCCATGAGGGTGACGGATGCGGATGGTTTGCGTTGTCATGATGAATCCAGTCGACATTGCGGATCGGGCGCGCGTTACGCAGGGGGGGAGACCGCCTGGCCTCGCGCACGTAGATCGCCATCCAGTCCGGAAGATAGCACCGCACGGCGGCGGGAACATCGCGGGGCGGTGATCCGGGCTATCAGGAGGCGATCATGTCGATCATAGGCCCGCCGCCCGGGATCGGGGCGCCGATGCGTGCACATCGGGCCAAAACGCAGGCGTGGCGGGGCTGGGCGCGGAAGTCGCGCGATGCGCGTTCGCCAGGCTATCCGGGCGGCGGCGAGGTAGGTGTTTACGCGGGGCCGCCCGGGTACGGCCGGTCAGGGGCGACCGGCCGGGCCGCTTCGGCGAGTGCTCCGGTGCCGGGCTTGCCGGCTGGCGGCGTGTGGCCCGGGTGAGCGGGCCGCGCGCAGGCCGGTGCGAAACCGGCCGGTCATGCCGCGAGCTTGCGGCGATGGCGCCAGAGGCTCGCGACGACGGCAACCAGGATCGCGGCGAAGCCGATCAGCGCCCAGCCGGGCAGCAGGATGCCGAAGATCGGCGGGTAGACGGTCTCGCACAGCCCGGCGACCTTGAACATGCCGGGGAACCACTGCGCGGGCGGCAGGCTGTCGACGATCGGCTGCAGCGTGTCGAAGCCGCAGCTGAAGCCAGGATTCATCTGGATCGACAGATGCCGGGCGGCCGTGCCGACGCCGCCGGCCGCGGCGATCGCGATCAGCAGCTCGAGCACCCAGATGACGCGCCAGTTGCGGATCCCGGCGGCCAGGAACGCGAAGATCCCGATCGCGCAGAAGAAGTAGCGCTGGATGATGCACAGCGGGCAGGGATCTTCGTTCTTCACGTACTGCAGGTAGAGCGCACCGGCCAGCAGGGCGATGCACACCCAGCCGAGCAGCATCAGCAGGCGGCGTTCGCGGCGGATTGCGAGCGTGTAGTCGTTCATGTCGGCGGGGTTCCTCGTGGGGTCGGTCCGGAAAACAATCGCGCGATTTTAGCGCGAACGGTCTGGCACGAAACTGACAGCGCGCGTGCGGCAACCTGCCGCACCGCGCGCCCTGTCCGCCGGCGCTCGGCTGGCTGCGTTCAGCGGATCGTATTGAGCACGGCCTCGACGGCCTGGCCGATCGCGAGCAGCGCGTCGTCGCGATGCGGTGCGGCCGCGAGCATCAGGCCGACCGGCGCCGCGTCGCGCGGATGGCACGGCAGCGACAGCGCGCACGCGTCGAGGAAGTTGAACGCGCTCGGGTTGCGCAGGATCAGCGCGTTGGTGCGCGTGAACGCGGCGTCGTCCGTTTCGAGGTCGGCGATGCGCGGCGGCACGACCGGCACCGTCGGCGCGACGAGCGCATCGAAGCGCGCCCAGACCGTGTGCGCGGCTTCGGCGAGCATCGCGGTGCGCGCGGCGAGCAGGTCGAGATAGTCGGCCGCGCTCGCGGGTTCGCCCTTCAGGATGCGCGTGAGCACGCGCGGATCGTACTGGTCGCGGTGCCGAGCGAGCAGCGGGCGATGCCATGCGTAGGCCTCGATCGGCGAGAAGCCGAAGCGGTTGACGTCCGGCAGCCGGTCGAGCGCAGGGAAGCGCACTTCCGTGACGATCGCGCCGGCGGCTTCGAGATGCTTGAGCGCGGCGTCGAGCGCGGCCGCGACGTCGGCATCGACACCGTCCGTCACGTAGTTCGTCAGCACGCCGAGCCGTACGCCCTCGAGCGGCCGGGCGGCCGGCACGTGCGGTTCGAGGCCCGCGAGCATCCGGTCGACGAGCGCGCAGCAGGCGACCGTCAGGCCGATCGGGCCGAACGAGTCGAGCGTCGTCGACAGCGGTACGCCGCCTTGTGTCGGGATCCGGCTCGCGGTCGGCTTGAATCCCGTCAGCCCGCACAGCGCGGCCGGAATGCGGATCGAGCCGCCCGTGTCGGTGCCGAGCGCGACGGCGGCCATCCCGTCGGCGACGGACGCGGCCGCGCCGGACGACGAGCCGCCGGAAATTCGTGCGTCGCCCGGCACGTCGCGGTGGTACGGCGAGCGCGGGTGGCCGAAGTGCGGATTCAGCCCGAGCCCCGAGAATGCGAACTCGCTCATGTTGGTGCGGCCGACCAGCACCGCGCCCGCCCGCTTGAGCCGGGCGACGGCGACCGCATCGGTGCGCGCGGCCGGCGCGCCGTCGAGCACGCGCGAACCCGCGCGCGTCACCTGGCCCGCGACGTCGAACAGGTCCTTGACCGACACGGGAATGCCCGCGAGCGGCGACAGCACGGTGCCCGCGGCGCGCAGCCGGTCGTGCGCGTCGGCGGCGGCACGCGCGTTGTCGGCATCGACTTCGGTGAAGACGACCGCGCCCTGGCCCGACGGATCGGCGATCCGGTCGAGCGCGGTGTCGACGAGCGCGCGGCTCGTGGTCCGGCCGGCGGCGAGATCGGCGGCGAGCTGGGCGAGCGGGGGAAAGGGCGTGAAAGTGGTCATGGCGGCTCAGGGGCGAAGATGTTGAAGAAGCGTGGAGCGGAACGAGTCGATATGGTTTTCGACGGCCGCGCGTGCGCCGGCGGCATCGCGCGCGGACAGCCGGTCGAACAGTTCGCGATGTTCGTGCTGGACGTCGGCGAGATGGTGGGGTTCGGACAGCGTGACGAACCAGAAGCGCAGCGAGCGTTCGTGCAGCGCGCGCAGGATCTCGGCGAGAACCGCATTGCGCGCGGCCGCGGCGATCGCCTGGTGGAACGCGCGGTCGAGTTCCATCATGCCCTCGACGTCGTGCGTGTCGACGCACGCCTGTCCTTCGTCGAGCAGCGCGGCCAGGCGCGCGAGATCGTCGGGCGTCGCATGGCGCGCGGCGAGTTCCGCGCAGTGCGCTTCGTTGATGCGCCGCACGTCGATCACCGCGACGATGTCGTCGAGCGACAGCGGCTGCACCATCAATCCCTTGCGCGGCATCACGGACAGCAGCCCTTCGAGTACGAGCCGATGCACGGCCTGGTGCACCGGCGTGCGGCCGATCCCGGTGCGGGCGACGAGGTCGGCTTCGTTGAGTGCGGCGCCGGGCTTCAGGCGCATCGTGATGATGTCGCGCTGGATCAGTGCGTACGCGCGGTCGGCGAGGCTGGCCGCCGGTGCGGCGGGGCGGTCGCGGGTGACGTCGGTCAGGGCATTCATGCGGGGTGCGGCGCGGCGGCCGGACGGGGCGCGATCATGGCGCGGGCGATCGGGAAGCGTGGACGATGGCTGGATATTATTGTGATATATCACTGGTGTCCAGTACCGGCGGCGGTGCACCGGCTTGCCGGCGCGAGGGACGGGGGCGCTTGTCGGCGCAGTTTGCCGCCGACTTGCAACAATATCGACAGGATGTTGCAGGTTTGCCGCGCGATCGTGCGCTGACGCATAATGAATCCTCGTTTATCCATACGCGTGAGCGACGTACCAGACCATCGTCATGAGCGAAAACACGCCTTCCCCGGCCGGTCTGCCCGGCACCTCCTCCGTTTCTTCCGATTCCCCCCGTACCGATCCGGCGAAAGCGCCCGATGCGCCGGCAGTCCAGGCCGCCGCGCAGGACGTCGCCGCGGACGGCGCGTCGCCGGTCACGGCGGCGTCCGAGCCGGGTGCGCCCGGTGCAACGGGCACCGCCGTCGATGGCGCTGTTGCCACGCCGCCGAAGCATGGCGCGCCGCCGCCGGGGTTCGGCGCGCAGCCCGACTTCGACACGCCGCGCCCGCCGCCGGCGAGCGCGCAGAATGCGCCGCCGGCCTACCTGAAGCAGAGCGACACGCCGTGGTCGGTGTTCGGCCGGATCGTGGCCGCGCGCGCGCGCCGGCTGTTCGACCGCGCCGGCCAGCGCATCACGCAGCGCACGCTGCGCATCGGCGTGTCGGCGCGGATCTTCCATCCGGAACCGGGTGCGAAGGGGCTGCGGGGCAAGACACTGCAGTATCTCGAGGAATCGATCGCGCACTGGGTGATGTCGCGCGACGTGCTCGTGTTCATGATTCCGACCGTCGGCCACCAGGGCATGATTCACCCGAGCAACATCCGCCTGCGCGACTACGCGAAGCATCTCGACGGGCTGCTGCTGCAGGGCGGCGCCGACGTGTCGCCGCAAACCTACGCCGCGTCCGACGCCCGCCCCGAATGGCCGGGCGATCGCGTGCGCGACATGTACGAACTCGAGCTGCTGCACGAGTTCGTCGAATCCGGCAAACCCGTCCTCGGCGTATGCCGCGGCTGCCAGCTGATCAACGTCGCGTTCGGCGGCTCGCTGTACCAGGACATCGCCACCGACGTGCCGACCGCGAATGCGCACGTGAGCGAGCATTACGACCAGCATCGACACGCGATCCGCTTTCCCGATTCGTCGACGCTCGCGAGCATGTTCCCCGGGCGCAGCGAGGCGATCGTCAACTCGATTCACCATCAGGCGATCCGCGATCTCGGCCGCGATCTGAACATCGAGGCCGTGTCGGCGGGCGACGGGATCATCGAGGGCATTCGTCATCGGCGTTCGCCGTTCGTCGTCGGCGTGCAGTGGCACCCCGAGTTCCATCGCGCCGGCGGCTCGGAGCTGCTCGACTGCACGCCGCTGCTCGATGCGTTCCTGCGCGCGGCGCGCGAAACCCGCCTGTAGCCAGCCCCTTTCTTCGCGTCGTACGAAGGCCGGCCGCATCCCGATAAATTCGAGATGCGGCCATTTCGTTTTGAACGATAATCGCGAGTTCCGAATCGTTCGCCGGAGTCCGACGTTGGTTTTCCGAAATTTCTCCCCTGCACGATGCGCAACGTGGATCGTTGCGCTGGCTGCCTGCACGCAAGCAGGCACGGCCTGGTCCGCCGACGCGACCGCGCCGGCCGCCGGTACGCGCCCGGCGGTCACGAGCCTGCGCGGCGACGCGGCGGCGTCCGCCACGGTGGCGACGGATGCATCCGCGCAAGGCAACGTCGCCGAGCTGACGCAGATGCTGCACGATGGCCGGATCGTCGAAATGCGCACGACGTACAACGGCAGCTACGGTGCGAGCCTGATGTTCGATCCGCGCGAGATGACGTACTACGTCGCGCTGTTCCAGGACAAGCACCTGTGGCGTGTGATCCGGTCGCAGGAGAAGAGCCGCGCGGAGATGGTGTACGCGAACTTCGTTCAGCAGACCGTACAACTCGCCGATATCGAGATCCGTCGTACCGAGCTGGAGGCGCAGAAAGCGTTTCTCGAGCGCGTGATCGCGCTGCAGGCGAACCGTGCGCAGCAGTTGCAGGCCGACCTGAGCGTTGCGCGTAGCCAGCAGGCCGAAGTCGCGCAACGGCAGCGTTCGGCGCAGGAGCAGGCACAGGCGCTGCAGGTCGAGAAGCGGGCCGCGCAGATGCAGTTGCGTGATCTGCAGGAGCAGGTGCGGCAACTCGAGAAGCAGACCGAGACGGGGCTGCCGGCACACAAGTAACGATTCGTCAGACGGACGGAGAGAGACGGGCAAAACCCGGCGAAGCGCGCTTCGCCGGGTTTTTTTCATGGTGCGGCCGTCAGTGCGCGAACGCGTCCGGCGTATCGGTCAGGCGGCGGTGGGACAGTTGTGCCGTCCAGTCGAAACCGGCGGCGGGCGTGTGCGATGCGCACTCGGGTTGGGTAGCGCGCAGCGCGCTTGCCATTGCGATCAGCGTGAGCGGATCGTCGAGCGTGTCGCGTGGTTCGGCGATTGCGGGCGACGCGGGGGCGAACTGATCATGTGCGCGTGGGGCAACCGTGCTGCTCCGGACCGGTGGGCGCGCGGCCAGCCGCGACGGGGTCGCGGGCCGGGCCGGTGCCGCCGTCGCGCCGCGTTTGTCGTTCGAACGGAGTGACGATGCAATGGCCGCGGGCGGCACGTTGGACGTTGCGTCGGGACGAAGCGGTGCCGGACGACGCGCGACGTGGTGCATGACCTGCGGCGCTTCGGCCGTTGTCGCGACAGGCGCGGCCATCGTGCGCTGCGGTGGCGTGCTCGTCGACGTATCCGGCTGTACCGTCGCGACCTGCACGGTGCCGGACCACGACGTAGCGTGATCCGGCACGCTGCCGGCCGCTTGAATCGCGTATGTGGGCCCGAAGCCCGCAGGCGGTTCATATGCGGCGATCAGCCAGCCGATGATGCCGAGCGCGCCGATGCTCCAGCAGATCGCATACCGCGCACGCCGGTCGTGAGAACGGCGGATGCGCGCGCCGGTAACGCCGGCCGGCACGACCGGCGCGCCAGCCGAAACCGGCATCGATAACGCCACGGACCGCGGCTGCCAGCGGCATGCGCTGTGCGGCCGGTCGACGTCGATGCAGGATGTCGTCAGCGTGGCGAGACAGTGCCTGTCGGGCCGTGCACCGGGCGCGCCGCGAAAGGTCCATTCGCGGCCGAACGACGGAGCGATATCGAGCGGCTTGACGCGAGGGCGGGCGAGTGCGCCTTCGACGGGGACGAGTGGCGATGGGGTCATGAGGGCGGTACGCCGTGCGACACGGGCAACCTTGCCGGCCGCGGCGCGGAAATGTCGTCGCAAATCGTGACATTGTGGTCAGGTGGCGAGAGCAGGTCGATCAGATCAATCCGATTTTTTCTTCCGATTCGGGGCGACTCGTACGAGAAGAGTGCCGCGACGGCAATGGCAACGGTCGCGGCGGCACAAGGCAAATGTCGGGTTGGCGTGGCATGATGCGCGAACCATGCCGGTGCGCGCGTCGTCGCGCGGCGCGCCGCCGGCGGGCAGCGATGCCCGTGCGCGCCGGCCCGGCGCCGCGTGCGTCGTCGGATCCATGCGGCGCGGATTCGCGCCATCCGAGCTGAGCGAGAAAAACATGTCCACAGCGTCACACGCCATCACGCAGGAATCGAAATTCCGCACCGTGTTCCGCGTCGTCAGCGGCAACTTCCTGGAAATGTACGACTTCATGGTCTACGGCTATTACGCGTCGGCCATCGCGAAAACCTACTTTCCGAGCGGCAACGCATTCGCGTCGCTGATGCTGTCGCTGTCGGTGTTCGGCGCGGGCTTCCTGATGCGCCCGGTCGGCGCGATCGTGCTCGGTGCGTACATCGACCACCACGGCCGGCGCAAGGGGCTGATCCTGACACTCGGGCTGATGGCGCTCGGCACGCTCACGGTGGCCGCGATACCCGGCTACGCGACGATCGGCGTGCTCGCGCCGGTGCTCGTGCTGCTCGGCCGGCTGCTGCAGGGCTTTTCTGCGGGCGTCGAACTCGGCGGCGTGTCGGTCTATCTGTCGGAGATCGCGACGAAGGGCCACAAGGGGTTCTATACGTCGTGGCAGTCGGGCAGCCAGCAGGTGGCCGTGGTGTTCGCCGCGTTCGTCGGCGTGCTGCTCAACCGTGCACTGCCGGTCGAGGAGATGACCGCGTGGGGTTGGCGCATTCCGTTCCTGATCGGCTGCCTGATCGTGCCGTTCCTGTTCCTGATCCGGCGTTCGCTGAAGGAGACCGACGAGTTCCTCGCGAAGCGTCATCGTCCGACGATGGGCGAGATCATGCGTTCGATGCTCGACAACTGGGGCGTCGTGGTGGCGGGCATGGGGATGGTGATCATGACGACGGTGTCGTTCTACATGATCACCGCCTATACGCCGACGTTCGGCAAGGAAGTGCTGCACCTGTCGTCGCTCGACGCGCTCGTCGTGACCGTCTGCGTGGGGATTTCCAATCTCGTGTGGCTGCCGCTGTCCGGTGCGTTGTCCGACCGCATCGGTCGCCGCCCGGTGCTGATTGCGTTTACCGTGCTGACGCTGCTGTCGGCTTACCCGGCCGTGCTGTGGCTCGTCGGCGATCCGTCGTTCCTGCGGCTGCTCGCGGTCGAGCTGTGGCTGTCATTCCTGTATGCGTCGTATAACGGCGCAATGGTCGTCGCGCTGACCGAAGTGATGCCGGCCGACGTGCGCACGGCCGGTTTCTCGCTGGCATACAGCCTGGCGACGACGATCGGCGGCTTCACGCCCGCGATCTCGACGCTGCTGATTCATCAGACCGGCAACAAGGCCGCGCCGGGGCTGTGGCTGAGCGTTGCCGCGATTTGCGGGCTGATCGCGACACTCGTGCTGTATCGCACGCCCGAGGCTCGCAACCAGTACAAGGCGGCCTGACAGGCAAGCGCACGTCGCGCGGCGCCGGCCGCGCGCGTCGCATGGACAAAGGGAGCCCGGGTGAACGGCGCTCCCTTTTTTCGTCCGCGTTCAGGCTTCGCGCAGCATGCCGGCGACTGCTGTCGCCACGTCGAGCCATTGCCCCGGTGCGGGCTGGCGGGCGAGCCTGGCCTGCGGATACCACGGGCAGTCGTCGCCGGTGAACCACCGCCAGTCGGGCGCGAATGGCAGCATGACCCACAGTGGCTTGCCGAGCGCGCCGGCGAGATGCGCGACCGCGGTATCGATCGTGACGACGCCGTCGAGCCGCTCGATCAGCGCGGCCGTGTCGGCAAAGTCGTTCAACCGGCCGTCGAACCGGTGCACGCGCGGATGCGCGTCGACGCGCGCGCGTTCGTCCTCGTCGAGTGCGGGTTGCAGCACGATCCAGTCGATATCCGGCAGCGCGAGCAGCGGCGCGAGCGCGTCGAACGGCATCGAGCGGTTTTCCTGCGCCTGCCGGCGCCCCGACCATGCAAGGCCGAACTTGCGCTTCGACTGCCCGCCGAGCGAGCCGCGAAAGCGCCTGCCGGCGCCGTCGGGGGCATCGAGGTAGCGCGAGCCCGCGACGATGTCCTCCGCCTGAAGCCCGAGCAGGAACGGCAAGCTCATCAGCGTGCAGGCGACATCCGCGGTGGGCGGTTTCGCGGTGCCCTGTGCGACGAGGGTCACGCGCCAGCGCGCGGCCGCCGGCGCCAGCAGCGTAACGAGTTCCGGCTGGACTTCGAGCACGACGCGCGCGCAGCGCGCGCGGGCGAGCGGCACGAAGCGGACGAACTGCAGCGTGTCGCCGAAGCCCTGTTCCGCGCGGATCAGCAGCGTACGCGACGCAATCGGTTCGCCTTGCCAGCGCGGCAGCGTGCCGAGCGGCGTCGCGCCCGGCGTGTCGTGGCGCGCTTCATAGGCGGGCAGGCCGCGCGTGAAGTCGCCGAGCGTCAGCAGCGTGACCGCGCGGTGCAGCCGTGCCAGCGTGAGATCGGGGGCGACACGCAGCGCCTGGTCGAACGCGCGCAGCGCCATCTCGTGCGCACCGAGCGCGTGATGTGCGTTGCCGAGGTTCAGCCAGGCCAGGCTGAACGACGGATCGAGACCGACCGCTCGCTCGTAGAAGGGCAGCGCGTCGCGGTGGCGCGCCTGCGCGCTTAGTGCGTTCGCGAGCCCGAACAGCGCGAGCGGAAACGGCGGATGCAGCGCGAGCGCGGCTTCGAACGCGGCGGCCGCCTCGGCATGCCGGCCGACCGCGTCGAACGTGTTGCCGAGATTGAAGTGCGCGGCGACGAAGCGCGGCTGCGCGGCGATCGCGGCCTGGAAGTGCGCGATCGCATCGTCGGCGCGGCCCATCGCGTTCAGCGCCATCGCGAGGTTGTTGTGCGCCCCCGCATGCCCCGGCCGCAACTCGAGCGCGCGATGGAACGCGGCGAGCGCATCGTCGTGGCGGCCGAGCGCGTTCAGCGCGTTGCCGAGATTGTTGTGGATCGATGCATCGTCGGGCGTGAGCCGCAGCGCGCGGCCGAATGCGTCGATCGCATCGTCGTGGCGCTGCAGCGCCGCATACGCGTTGCCGAGGTTGTAGTGCGCGAGCGGAAATTCGGGCGCGAGCGTCAGCGCGTTGCGAAAGCGGTCGACCGCTTCGTCGAGCCGGCCGAGCGCCTTCAGCGCGTTGCCGAGATTGAGCTGCAGCGCGGCATCGTCCGGACGCAGCGCGACGGCGCGGCCGACGAGGTCGGCCGCCTCGGCGTGCTGGCCCTGCTGGTGCCGCAGCACGCCGAACAGATGCAGCGCGTCGGCGTTGGCGGGATCGGAGGCGAGCGCGTTGCGATAGCCGTGCTCGGCCTCGGCGAGGCGGCCCGCGCGGTGTGCGGCATACGCTCGGTCGAATGCGGTATCCATGACGCGAAAACTGACGGAAAGGGCGTATTTTCCCACACCGCGAGGCGCCGCCGCGCGTCGGCCGATCGGCATATGGCCCCGTCACGTGGAGCGGCGTAGACTTGCAGGATCGCGTGTCATCGAGGTTCTCATGGCTGACACACTGCCCGATATCCGGCCCGTGCTGATCGTCGGTGCGGGGCCGACCGGCCTTGCCGCGGCGATGAGCCTCGCGCGAGCCCGCGTGCCGGTGCGCATCATCGATCGGCTTGCCGCGCCCGCGCCGCATTCGCGCGCGATCGGCATCCAGGCGCGCACGCTCGAACTGCTGGAGCAGCATCGCGCGGTCGAACCGTTTCTCGCGCTCGGCCATCGTGCGCATGCAGCCGCGCTCCATGCCGACGGCCGCGTGATCGCGCGGCTCGATTTCGATCCGCTGCACACGCGCTATCCGTACCTGCTGTTTCTCGACCAGACCGTCACCGAGCGCCTGCTCGCCGAGCATCTGGCCCGGCTCGGCGTGACGGTCGAGCGCGGCGCGACGCTGACCGCATGCGATGCGGGCGGCGCGTCGCTCGACGTGTCGATCCGCCGCGCCGACGGTCGTGACGAATCGTTCGCGCCGTCGTACCTGATCGCCGCCGACGGCGCGCACAGCACGGTCAGGCATCTGCTCGGCCTGGGCTTCACCGGGCAGGCGTTCGAGCAGACGTTCCTGCTCGCCGATTTCGCGGCGATACCCGACTGGCCGGACGAAGAGATCCACCTGTTCGCGACGCCCGAAGGCATGGCCGGCCTGTTTCCGATGGGCGGCGGCCATTACCGGCTCGTGGCTGACCGGCCGCCCGGCAGCGACGCGTCGTCCGATGCGCCGGTCCCGTCGCTCGCGGAATGCGACGCTATCGTGCGTGCCCGTGCCGGCGCGTCGATCTCGCCGAGCGATCTCGCGTGGTCGTCCTATTTTCACCTGCACAGCCGGATGGTCGACCGGCTGCGTCACGGCCGCGTGTTCTTCGCGGGCGACGCCGCGCACGTCCACAGCCCGGCCGGGGCGCAGGGCATGAACACCGGCATCCAGGAAGCGTTCAATCTTGGCTGGAAGCTCGCGCGCGTGCTCGGCGCGGGCACGCCCGAACGGCTTCTCGACACGTATCACGCGGAACGTCATCCGATCGAGCGCGACGTGTTGCGGCAGACCGGTTTCGTCACGCAGGTCGTCGAAGCCGAGCGCGGCGCGATGAAGCTGCTGCGCGATCATGTCGTGCCGCTGCTGGCGTCGTTCGGGCCGATGCGCGACGCCGTGCGGCGTACGGTCAGCGAACTCGGCGTGCAGTACCGGAAGAGCCCGCTCACGCTGGAGCGCGTGCTCGACGGCGGGCCGCGCGCAGGTGAGCGGGCACCCGATGCATATGTGCGCGTGGTCGACGGGCCGCTCGGTCAGGCGCCCGGCACGGCGCGGCTATACGACCTGCACGATCCGGCGAGCTTCACGTTGCTGCTGCTGGAAGAGCCGCCGGACGCCGACGCCGGCGCGTTGCCGCCGATACCGGCCGATGCGCAAGTGCTCGCGCAGGGGCTCGAACGGATCATGCCGGACGCGGTGCGCGTCTGGCGCGTCACCGATGCCGAAGGCGGGGACGCCGGGCTTGCGCAGGAATACGGTCGCTCGCGGCCGTCGTTTTACCTGCTCCGGCCCGACGGTTACGTGGCCGCGCGCGGGCGCACGGCGACCGACGCGAACGCGTTGCTGCGCCACTGCGAAAGCTGGTTCGCGGGCATGTCGCGGCCCGCGTAGCGGGGCGGTCAGGCCTTTGCCGCGGCAGGCACGAGGGACGCGCGGTGCGCGGCGATCGCGTCGCGCACGATCGGTGCCGCGCGTTGCGCAGCCTCGCATGACGGATCGTCGAGCGCCGCGAGAAGCGCGCGGCGCATCCGCGGCTCCCAGAAGCGCCGGATATGGTCGGCGATGCCGGCCAGCGCCTCGTCGCGATCGGGCATCGATTCGAAGAATGCGCCGATCTGGTTGGCCATGTCGATCAGGTGTCCGTTGTCCATCGCTTCCTCACTTGCCCGTGGTCTCGCCGGCGGTCGCGGCCGCACGGCGCTCGAGCAGATCGAGCTGCTCGGCGTTGAAGCGTGCGTAGGCTTTCTGCCAGTCGGACGGCTGCGCGACGGGTAGCACCTGGACGGCCGTCACCTTGTACTCGGGGCAGTTCGTCGCCCAGTCCGAGCTGTCCGTCGTGATCACGTTCGCACCCGATTCGGGGAAGTGGAACGTCGTGTAGACGACGCCCGGCTGCATGCGTTCGGTCACGAGCGCGCGCAGCACCGTCTGCCCCGCGCGCGACTCGATGCCGACCCAGTCGCCGCTGCGGATCCCGCGATCCTGCGCGTCGTGCGGATGGATCTCGAGGCGATCCTCCTCGTGCCAGCGGACGTTCTCGGTGCGGCGCGTCTGCGCGCCGACGTTGTATTGCGACAGGATGCGACCCGTCGTCAGGATCAGCGGATAACGCTGCGTGACCTTCTCCGGCGACGCGATGAACTGCGTGATCACGAACTTGCCCTTGCCGCGCACGAATGCGTCGATGTGCATCGTCGGCGTGCCTTCCGGTGCGTGCTCGTTGCACGGCCACTGGATGCTGCCGAGCGCGTCGAGCTTCGCGTACGACACGCCCGAGAACGTCGGCGTGAGTCGCGCGATCTCGTCCATGATTTCCGACGGATGCGCATAGTCCATCTCGTAGCCGAGCGCGCGCGACAGCATCAGGGTGACTTCCCAGTCGGCGTAGCCCGCGAGCGGCGGCATCACCTTGCGCACGCGCGAGATGCGGCGTTCCGCGTTCGTGAACGTGCCGTCCTTCTCGAGGAACGACGAGCCGGGCAGCAGCACGTGCGCGTATTTCGCGGTCTCGTTCAGGAAGATGTCCTGCACGACGATGCACTCCATGGCCGACAGTGCGGCCGCGACGTGCTGTGTATTCGGGTCCGACTGGACGATGTCCTCGCCCTGGCAGTAGAGCCCCTTGAAGCTGCCGTCGAGCGCCGCGTCGAACATGTTCGGGATGCGCAGCCCCGGTTCGGGTTGCAGCGTGGCCGACCACGCCTGTTCGAACTGCGTGCGCACGATCGTGTCGCTGATGTGCCGGTAGCCGGGCAGCTCGTGCGGGAACGAGCCCATGTCGCACGAACCCTGCACGTTGTTCTGGCCGCGCAGCGGATTGACGCCGACGCCTTCGCGGCCGACGTTGCCGGTCGCCATCGCGAGGTTCGCGATGCCCATCACCGTCGTCGAGCCCTGCGCGTGTTCGGTCACGCCCAGCCCGTAGTAGATCGCGGCATTGCCGCCCGTCGCATAGAGGCGCGCGGCTTCACGGACCCGTTCCGCCGGCACGCCCGTCACGTCGGCGGTCGCCTCGGGAGAGTTGTCGGCACGCGATACGAATTCGCGCCACTGCTCGAATGCGCGCGTCTCGCAGCGCTCGGCGACGAACGCGTCGTCGACGAGCCCCTCGGTGACGATCACGTGCGCGAGTGCGTTGACGATCGCGACGTTGGTGCCGGGGCGCAGCTGCAGATGGTGGGTGGCCTTCACGTGCGGGCCGTCGACGACGTCGATGCGGCGCGGGTCGATCACGATCAGCTTCGCACCCTCGCGCACGCGCCGCTTCAGCCGCGAGCCGAACACCGGGTGCCCGTCGGTCGGGTTCGCGCCCATCACGACGATCACGTCGGCCTGGCCGACCGACGCGAACGTCTGCGTACCGGCCGATTCGCCGAGCGTCGTCTTGAGGCCGTAGCCCGTCGGCGAGTGGCACACGCGTGCGCAGGTGTCGACGTTGTTGTTGCCGAATGCGGCGCGCACCAGTTTCTGCACGAGGTAGGTTTCTTCGTTCGTGCAGCGCGACGACGTGATGCCGCCGATCGAGTCGCGGCCGTACTTCTGCTGCAGCTTGCGGAATTGCGTTGCCGCGTAGGTGAGCGCTTCGTCCCAGCTGACTTCGCGCCACGGCTCGGTGATCTTCTCGCGGATCATCGGCTTCGTGATGCGGTCCTTGTGCGTCGCGTAGCCCCACGCGAAGCGTCCCTTCACGCACGCATGGCCTTCGTTGGCGAGGCCGTTCTTGTGCGGCGTCATGCGCACGACCTGCGTGCCCTTCATCTCGGCCTTGAACGAGCAGCCGACGCCGCAGTACGCGCAGGTCGTGACGACGGAGTGTTCCGCCTGCCCGAGTTGCACGACCGTTTTTTCCTGCAGCGTGGCGGTCGGGCAGGCGGCGACGCATGCGCCGCACGATACGCATTCCGACGCCATGAACGATTCGCTTTCGCCGGCGGCGACGCGCGATTCGAAGCCGCGTGCGGCGATCGTCAGCGCGAACGTGCCTTGCGTTTCCTCGCAGGCGCGCACGCAGCGGTTGCAGACGATGCACTTCGACGGGTCGTACGTGAAGTACGGGTTCGACTCGTCCTTGCGGTCTTTCAGGTGATTCGCGCCGTCGAAGCCGTAGCGCACTTCGCGCAGCCCGACGACGCCCGCCATGTCCTGCAACTCGCAGTCGCCGTTGGCGGGGCAGGTGAGGCAGTCGAGCGGATGGTCGGAGATGTACAGCTCCATCACGTTGCGACGCAGCGACTGCAGCCGGTCCGACTGCGTGCGCACCTTCATGCCCGCTTCGGCCGGCGTCGTGCACGAGGCGGGATAACCGCGCCGGCCTTCGATCTCGACGAGGCACAGCCGGCACGAGCCGAACGGTTCGAGCGAATCGGTCGCGCAGAGCTTCGGGACGTTGACGCCGGCTTCGATCGCCGCGCGCATCACCGACGTGCCGGCCGGCACGGTGACCGGCTGGCCGTCGATTTCGAGCGTGACGTCGGTATCGGCATGCCGTTGCGGCGTGCCGTAGTCGGTATCGTCGAACGGGTCGCGGGCACGCGCTTGCGCGGCGCTCTTGCACGCGCATTGGCCCGAGCCGCAGCCGCCTTGGCGGACGTTGTTCGTGTCGAGGGACATGCAGGGCTCCTTCTGGGTCAGGCCGCAGCCTTGACCGGACCCGACGCGGCGTCCTTGCCGGCGGCGAGCCCGAAATCTTCGGGGAAATGGTCGAGCGCGGACAGCACCGGGTAGGGTGTCATGCCGCCCATTGCGCACAGCGAACCGGCCAGCATCGTGTCGCACAAGTCGCGCAGCAGCGTGATTTGCCGCTCCGACGTGTCGCCGTGGCGGATGCGCGCGATCGTCTCGACGCCACGTGTCGAACCGATCCGGCACGGCGTGCACTTGCCGCACGACTCGATCGCGCAGAACTTCATCGCGTATTCGGCCAGCTCGGCGAGGTTCGACGTATCGTCGTGGAGCACGATGCCGCCGTGCCCGACGACCGCGCCGATCGCCGTGTACGCTTCGTAGTCGAGCGGCACGTCCCACTGGTGGTCGGGCAGGTAGGTGCCGAGCGGGCCGCCGACCTGGGCGGCGCGCGCGGGCCGGCCGCTTGCCGTGCCGCCGCCGAAATCGAACAGCAGCTCGCGCAGCGTGACGCCGAACGCGAGCTCGACGAGGCCGCCGTGGCGGATGTTGCCCGCGAGCTGGAACGGCAGCGTGCCGCGTGAGCGGCCCATCCCGTAGTCGCGATAGAACGCGGCGCCGCGCGCGAAGATCACGGGCGCCGTCGCGAGCGTGATCACGTTGTTGATGACGGTCGGTTGGCCGTACAGGCCCGCGAGCGCGGGCAGCGGCGGTTTCGCCCGCACGACGCCGCGCTTGCCTTCGAGCGATTCGAGCAGCGCCGTTTCCTCGCCGCACACGTACGAGCCCGCGCCTTTCGCGACGTGCAGCTCGAACGCATGCGCGGAGCCGAGCACGTGCTCGCCGAGCCAGCCGGCTTCGCGTGCACGGACGATCGCGGCTTCGAGCGTGGCGATTGCATGCGGGTATTCGCTGCGCACGTAGATGTAGCCGACCGTCGCGCCGGTCGCGATGCCCGCGATGATCATCCCTTCGATCAGGCAGTACGGATCGCACTCCATCAGCAGGCGGTCGGAGAACGTGCCCGAATCGCCTTCGTCTGCGTTGCAGACGATGTATTTCTGCGTGGCGCTGGCTTGCCGGACCGTGCGCCATTTGATGCCGGCCGGGAACGCGGCACCACCGCGGCCGCGCAACCCCGATTCGATCAGCGTTTCGCACGCGGCGTCGCCGTCGAGCGCGAGCGCGTTCTTCAGGCCGGCGAGGCCTTCGTATTGCAGGTAGTCGTCGATCGACAGCGGATCGGTCAGGCCGATGCGGGCGAACGTGAGGCGTTGCTGGCGCGCGAGATAGGGCAATGCGTCGACGAGGCCGACACCGCTCGGATGCGTGCCGCCGTCGAGCCAGTTCGCGTCGAACAGGGCCGGCACGTCGGCGGCCGACAGGTTCGCATAACCGACGCGGCCGGCGGCCGTGCCGACCTCGACGAGCGGCTCGAGCCACAGCAGCCCGCGCGAACCGTTGCGGACCAGCTCGACGGCGACGCCGCGCCGCTGCGCTTCCGCCGTGATGGCGGCGGCGAGCGCGTCGGCGCCGAGTGCCAGTGCGGACGAATCGCGCGGAACGTAGATGCGGGTCGTCATGCGGCCTCCGGGGTATGGGCGACCGCCTCGGCAAGCAGCGCGTCGAATTTCTCCGGCGTGACCTTCGCGTGCAGCACGCCGTTGACCGTCAGCGACGGCGATTGCGCACACAGTCCGAGGCAGTAGACCGATTCGAGCGCGACGTCTCCGGGCGCATGCGCGTTCGTGACATCGCCGTGCGGCGTGTCGAACCGGCAACCCGTGCGGGCTTCCGCATGCGCGGCCAGCGCTTCGCAGCCCATGCTGCGGCACGCTTCGGCACGGCACATCTCGATCGTCACGCGGGCGGGCGGCGCGGTGCGGAAGTGGTGGTAGTAAGTCAGTACGCCGTGCACTTCCGCGCGCGACAGGTTGAGCGCCCTGGCGAGCGGCGCGACGCAGCCCGGCGGCACGTAGCCCGCGTCGTCCTGGATCGCGTGCAGGATCGCCACGAGCGACCGGCCGGCGCGCGCATGGCGCTCGACGAGCGCGTCGGGCGCTTCGGAATTCGGGGACATCGGTTGTGCTCCTCCAAAATCTCATATGCGCTCTAAATTCATATAGTGCGCACTTCGACTTCGTTCTGATTGATTTTGAACAACGATAAGCGGAAGATTTGGCGGTCGCAATAGGAAATCGGAGTGCATAATTGGTTCGAATCGAATGCGACGCGTATCTGACCGTACGCGACACGGAAGGCCGTGCGGCCAGCCTGTCGGATGTCGCGCCGTTGCTGGAACTCGTGGCCGACACGGGCAGCATCGCGCAGGCCGCGCACGCGAAAGGGCTGTCCTACCGGCACGCGTGGGGCATGCTGCGCGCGCTGGAGGCGTGCATCGGCGGGGAACTGATCGAAACCGCGCGCGGCAAGGGCTCGACGCTGTCGGCGCTCGGGCAGGCGGTCGTCGATGCGCAGCGCCTCGCGCGCAGCCGGCTCGACGGTAACCTGCGGACACTGGCGGCCGAGGTGGCGAGCGACCTGAACCGGCGGCTCGCGCAGCGCGACGGCGCCGTGCGCATTCATGCGTCGCACGGCTACGCGGTCGCGACGCTCGTATCCGCGCTCGTCGATGCGCAGGCGGCTGTCGACATCAAGTATCGCGAGAGCGTCGAGGCCGTGCAGGCGCTTGCCCGCGGCGAGTGCGACCTGGCGGGCTTCCATCTGCCGCGCGGTGCGTTTCGTGCACAGTGCGCGCAAATCTACCGGCCGTGGCTCGACGATACGCGCCATGTGCTGATCCACCTGACTCGGCGCCAGCAGGGGCTGTTCGTCCCGCGCGGCAACCCGAAGCAGGTTCGCGGCCTCGCGGATCTCGCGCGTAATGACATCCGCTTCGTCAACCGCCAGCCGGGGTCGGGCACGCGCATGCTGCTGGACCTCGCGCTGCGCGCGATCGGCATTGATCCCGAGTGCATCGACGGCTACGCGTCGGCCGAGCTCACGCATTCGGCTATCGCGGCGTTCGTCGCGAGCGGGATGGCCGATCTCGGCTTCGGCGTCGAACCTGCCGCCCATCATTTCGGGCTCGATTTCATCCCGGTCGTCGACGAGGACTATTACTTCGCGTGCGAACGCGCGCGGCTCGACGCGCGGCCGCTTGCCGGCGTACTGGCGCTGCTGCGCGACGCGCGCTTCGTCGAGCGCGTCGCGCATCTCGACGGCTACGATCCGGCTGCGTGCGGAACGTTGACGAGCATCGCGACGGGGCTGGCCGGCGGCGACGGCGCGAGCGTGCCGGGCGGCAATTCGCGGTAACGCGCGCGCGATCGAACCGCGCTGCAGCAGCGGGGGATTTGCGCTACGCTTGCCGCTTGACCAACGTTCCAACAAGTACGCCGTTCAAGCGTCATCCCGCCATGAAATTTTCCGTTCCCCTCGCCGCGGCAGCGTTGACCGCGGGGCTGCTGGTCGCTGTTCCGCCGTTTGCGCTCGCGCAGAATTCCCCCGGTGTGCCTGGCGGTATCCTGAGCGAACAGTTTCGTCTGAACGAGCATCCGCAGATGCCGTTCGCAGCGTCAACGCCGTCGCAGAAATACCAGAGCGGCAAGAAGTCGGCCTTGCGCCGCAAGGGCGACTTGGGCGATCCGAACGGCTGCAACCTGAAGTGTCCGATGGATAGCCGGTAACCGGGCGGACGGAGTACGTCCGCAAGGGGCATGCGGCGCCGGTTCGCTTGACGGGCGTTGCGTCCACGTACTGGCCTGGCCGGTTGACCGGCGACTGCCGGAGTCCCGTGGGATTCCGGTTCTGTCCGAGCCCCGCGAAGTGTTGCCGCTTCGCGGGGCTTTTGCTTTCCGGCGGAATCTTCATGCGATTCGGTGTCGGGCGATGCCTGCATGCGCGCATCGTCGGCCTGATGGGGGATCTAGGGTTAACCCGTAAATCAGGAAGGATGTCTTCCAGAAACCTGCCTTATTCTTAAGCATCTGCCTACATAAACTTCGGGTTGTCAGCGATGAACAAGGTGTTCACCGCGAACACAGACAAATCTGGAGGTAGGTCATCATGAAGTCGCTCGTTCAAGCTGTTGTCGTTGCTGCCGCTCTCGTTGCCCCGGTCGTGTCGTTTGCCCAGTCGGGTTCGACGATCACCCGCGCGCAGGTTCGCGCCGAACTGGTCCAGTTGCAGCAGGCAGGTTACAACTCCGCTCGCGGCGAAGATCCGCATTATCCGGAAGCGATCCAGGCCGCAACGGCGCGTGTTGCCGAGCAACAGCGCAGCGCGATGGCGCAAGCGCAAGGCGCCGACGCCAGCGGTTACGGTGCACAGGCGCAGGGTGCGTCGGCATCGGGTTCGCGTGCAATGGGCGTGCGCCCGGCCACCGCTGAAGAAATGAAGTCGCTGTATCGCGGCAGCTAAGCCGCACATCGCCCGGTGTGCGTGAGTGCTGGTGCGACGACGCGTCCGGCACTGCGGCACCCGGGCCGGCCGCCGCCCGGCGCGATCGATGATTGTGCGGGCGCGGCAGGACATCCGTCACCTCCTGTCGCCGGAATACCGGTGGCATTCCGCCCGGCCCGTCCGTGGCTGGGCGCTTTTTCGGAAGGGGAAGGGTGCATGCGTTTGGCAACAAAAAACCCCGCAGACTTGCGTCATGCGGGGTTCGTGCGACGAGCGCGGAATTTGGTGGGGCGGCGTCACTCGAATTGTTGCGTGAAAGCCACGACAGTAAATGGTGAGTCGCATTTCGAAAGAAAAGTTGCCCCCAAAGTTGCCCCCGAGTTTGTCTCGCTGCTCCTGCTACACCACTCTTTTCTTCGCGGCTCCGCATCGGTCAACAGAAGCACTGCTACTCATCTCGTGGCGATGATGCATTGATCTTTCATACGATTGATTTAGCATCGCGCGATGCACTCCAGATCGAGTACCGGGCGCCGCGCCGGGCTATCGCTGCCGAGGAATTGCTGCGCTGCCGATACAGGCGCGGGTAACGCGTCCCCGACTGACTGGGAGGGCCGTTGAGCCGGGCCTTCGCATTCTTCCAGCGCGTCACAAGCCTGATTCGCAAGCAGCTCGAGCGAATCGCTTGGTCTTCGGAAGGGGATCACTCCGTTGACGATCTGACGAGCGAAACCTGGCTGATCGTGGACGAGCTCCACGCGGATCCTGATGCAAGTCCTGACCCGGACGACGAAGACCTGCGCGACATGATTGTCGCCCGGCTGCAGCGCCAGTTCGGGAAATTCGTCAATCGGAAGGAGCGGTTCGCGCTGCGCATCGATCGAGACGATATCGACGACGATGGCGATCTTCTGCCCAGTGCTGTCGGCGCGCGACTTTCAGCTCCAGAAAAATACGAGCCGCTCGTTGCGCTCGAGATGCGCGAAGACGCCGCGGTGGCAGCGCGCGCGATCAGCGATCGATTCTCCGAGGCCATCGCATATCTCCGTACATTCGAGCGGTTCGATGGTGACGCGGTGCGCGTGGCGACCTATCTGGCGATCGGAGCACGGACGCTCAATCGACGAGTGGCGCGCGCGGCGCGCATCGAGGAAACGCAGCCATCGATGTTCGATGGCATCGAAGCGATTCCGGCCGATTTCATGCCGCATCCTGGTCGTTGGAATCCGCCACCTCTCGCGCAACAGTATCGAGGAGCGTGCGCCATTGCTTGGCCTGTCCAACGGCAGTTGTTCATGCGCTATTGCAAGTTGTTTTTCAGTCGGCGCTGGAGAGGTCGCTTAATCGATACCGCGGATCGCTTTGAGTAACTCGGGCCATCCGATGACGAAGAATGGTAGCGGGCCTGGGAAGATGAAAAGTATGCCGGTCAAAATGGCGGTGATGTGATTGCCCTGCTGCCACGTTAGCGACAGCCCGTAGACTGGAACCACGGTTACGCCTAGCATCCAAACCAATAGCAGCAGTACTTTGCACGCGCGCGCGAACGAGAGCGACTTCGAAGCGACCAGGATCAGCACAACGAGAAGGAGCACTGCTCCGCCGACTTCGATGACTGCGTAGCCGATGCCGCGCGCAATTTCGTCCATGGTTCTCCTCTGCGTGCCGCGCAACGTGCGTTGCACTGGCGTCTCGGTTGTGCCGCTATCTTGCCATGGGTACCCAAGTTTACGAATTCCCTGTTGACGACTGTCGTTCGACGGGGCTACTCTGCAGTCGTCGCTGAGACAACAGCGGCCGGGCGTGGAAACCCGTGGACTACAGGCGGACGAGCCGCCGCAGACGCGGCTATTTTTTCGTCCGTTCGCTTCTGCACGCCAGTTTTCTATGGCGGGCCGGGCGAGGGCTAGCTTCGGCTGGGCCGGTTTCCTGTAGGCCGGTTTTCCACCCCTTGTCGTCGGGCCCGCCACCCTCACGTGGAAATGAGCGGCGGGTCTCCATGTCACCTACAGGAGGCCGCATCATGCGCCAAGCCATCGCTCGTCCCGAGCAACCGCAATCCCCACTCGAAATTATCCGCGCCGCCCTGCGCACCGCCGCGCTCGCGCCGACCTATCAGGATGCGCTCGACGCCACCGGCGACGCACTGCGCCTCCTGGCTGAAATCGTCCGCGCGGAGGTGGCGTGATGAGCGGCGAGAACTTCCTCGATTCCCGATTCCCGGTCTTCAGCGAACGTGTGTCCGATGCTGCCGCAGACGATTCGCTCGTTAGGGCCGGCCCGTTGCTGAACCACCTTGAACGCGCCTATGCGGTGGTCCATGGGCTCGAGCATATTTTCGCGATCGCGCGTGCGAATCTGGTTCAGGAAACGTCATATCGCAGTGCTGGGGAGGGTTGCGAAGTGGAGCCGCCCCTGCAGCCGACGACCGTGGAGGCGCTTCTTGCGATGGGCGCGGCCGTGTCGGGGATGCTCGTGCAGGATATCGGGGCACTGTCGGATTGGGCCGACGAATATGCGGTGCGGCCGGCACGCTCCGACACTGCGGCATAATCGTTTCACCGCGCCTAGCTCGACGGGGCGAAAACCGGGCTCCCTTACCCGGCCGGCGCGGCTTCTCCGAAGGGGCTTTGCGTGAGGGCGCAATGGGCGCTGACAGTGGGCGTGATCAACTCTCGCTCTGGATCGATGCGGCGCGCGATGGCGATATGGAGGCCGCGCGTCGACTCATCGAGGAGTTTTGTGCGACGGTCTGCCAGAACCGCGCGAACGGCGAGCCCGGTGGCATCCCCCTGGTCCCGTATACAGCGGTTGATGAGCGGCTGCTCGACTATCTCGTGGAGAGCCTTCGAGGTGACAGCGGGGTAATGCTGCGCCCCGCCGTTCAAGGGCGACGTGGCCGTCCTGCATCTAGCGAAGCGCGCGAAGAATCGCTTGCACGCGGCCAGCACGTTCACGACCTGCTGCGAATTGCGAAGCGCGTCCCCGCGTTGCTGCGACCTCTCGACGACCCTTTCACAGTTGAGAGGGCAATCCAGTGGGTAGCCGATGGGAAGACCTTGGAAAAGGTCGCTTGGACCGAGCGCTATGCCCCGAAATTTACCCCGAAGAGCGCTGACGCCGTCAAGAAAGGCTATCAGGCATGGCTCGCGCTCTTGAGGGGTGTGCCATCTCAGGCGAAGGCGTCAGCGGAGGATGCTGAATAGCGCTCCGCGGCCTACTCCGCACGGTATTTAATTCGCGATTTCATACCGTGACCGTCGTTCAGGCGGTCGACATCATGGCTCCCATGTGCCGGTTTTGTCCGGCACTCCCGACAGGAGCCGAGAATGTCCGATCAGCAGCCCAAATCGCAGACGCTGATGCGTCGCAAGCAAGTCGAAGTCGAAACGACCCTGGCGCGCAGCACGATCTACGATCGTATGAAGGCGGGCACCTTCCCCAAGGCGATCCGCATCGGCGCCCGCAGCATCGTCTGGCGGCGCGCAGACATCGACGCATGGCTGGCTGACCCGGCCGGCTACCGTGTTCCCGAAAACGCGTGAGGCGCGCCATGACGGCAAACCTTGCGACTCGCGCGCGCCGCGTTGGTACGATCCAGTTGCGAAGCTGGTCGACGCGCGCCGCCATTCGCTCTTCGGCCGCACTCGGGCGATCTATCGATGACCACGCGCGCGAGTTGCGTATCGACGCGCTCGGGCGGCTGATGTGCGCCGCCGGCACGCGCGTCCTGCGCGCTCGCTGCAGCTATCTCATGCGTCTGGAAATCCGGCACCGTAGCGCGGTGCAGATCCGGCGCATGAAAGATGCGATGGGGCTGCCGGTATGACCCGCCCATCGTTCCAGTTTTACCCGGGCGACTGGCAGGCGAACAGCAACCTGCGGCGCTGCACACACGCTGAGAAGGGCGTGTGGATCGACGTGATGTGCCTACTGCACGACTCGGAGGAATACGGCGTTCTGCGCTGGCCGCTCAAGGAGATCGCACAGGCGATCGGCGCGCCGCTCGTGACGCTCAGGGCCATCGTTAGCAAGGGCGTGTTGAAGGGCGCCGACAACGGGCAGCCGTGTACCGCGTGCATCTACGTGCCGCGCTCCGGCCGCCGTGACGGCGAGCCGGTGACGTTGGTTGCCGAGCAGGAAGGGCCGATCTGGTACTCGTCGCGGATGGTCAAGGACGAGTACGTGCGTTCGGTTCGTGGCGAGTCGTCGCGATTTCAGACCGACGACAGCGTATCGAAGGGTGCACCAAAGCCCCCGTTGGGTGATAGCACCAAAGCTTCACCAAAGCCCCCCTTGGGTGACGGCTCTTCTTCTCCATCTCCATCTCCATCTCCATCTTCAATAAAAAACATATCGTCACCTCGCGGTGACTCGGCATCGCCCAATGGCTCATCCGAGTTCGGTCGCTTCTGGGATGTATGGCCGTCCACGGGCCGGAAGGTGGCGAAGGCCAAGTGCCGGGAGAAGTGGCGGGGGGCTTGTCTGGATGCCATCGCCGAGCAGGTAATCGGACACGTGGTAGCGATGAAAGCGACCCGGCAATGGCTGGACGGCTACGAGCCTGCGCCCCTGACATACCTCAATCAACGTCGCTGGGAAGACGAGTTGCCGCTTGGTGCTGGCGCGGCAAACGGCCAAGCCTTCGACCCTTGGGCGCCCGTGTCATGAGCCATCGCTATCCCTCCAACGGTGCCGCGCTCGTGTCCATGCGCCGAGCCGGTCGGGTGCCGGAACTGCCGGTCCTCGTGACGCTCGCAGGGCCGCTGCGTTTCGACAACGTGACGCTCTCGGCCGCCGCCGGCCAGCCCTACGACTGGCGTCCTGTTGCCGCGCTCGACGTCGAGGTATTCGCGTCGGCGGATGTGCCCTGGAGCGATCTGCTGCGCACGCTCGCTGACATCGCGGCCGTGGTGCCCGACACGCTGGTGCTCACGTTCCGCGAAGGGCCGCGCGTGCATTGCGGCGAGAGGCGCACGGTGCCGGGCGAGGACTTCGCGCTCTTCGACTGGTTCCCGATGCCGATCGCGCCGATGTGCTGGCCGGCATCGCACACGCTGGCGCGCCGCCTATTCGATGCCCTCGGCGACACGCTGCCGAATCCCTATGACCACGCGTGCGAGCTCGTCGTGCAGCTCGCGGCCGAACGAAACGAAAACACCAAGGAGGTGAACTGATGGCTCGAACTATTCCCGATTCGATCGACTGGAACGCCTACGTCAATGACGCGGACGACGGTCGTGCCGATGTGCGCCCGGCGTCCGAATTCATGGACGACGTTATCCGCATGTTCCACGGCGCCGAAGAAGTGGCCGGCGACCCGTCGCCGTGGCCCTCGGTGGGCGACAACCTCAAGTTCCGCTCAGGCGAGGTAACGCTCTGGGCCGGCGTGAACGGACACGGCAAATCCGGCGCGCTCGGCTACGTAATGTTGGATGCGATGGCGCAGGGTCGCCGCGCATGTATCGCATCACTCGAAATGCCAATGCAGGCGACCATGAGTCGGATGTGCACGCAGTCGTCCGGCGGCGCATCGCCATCCATCGACCACATCACGAAATTCCACCGCTGGACTGATGCGCGCCTCTGGCTGTACGGGCATCGCGGTGCGATGACGAGGGACCGAATGGTCGCGGTTACGCGGTACTGCCGGAAGGAGTTGGGCGTCGACCACATGGTCATCGACAGCCTCATGAAGTGCGGCATGGCGCCGGACGATTACGCCGGGCAGGCGCGCTTCGTCGATTCGCTTTGCGTGTTGGCTCGAGATACCGGCGTGCATATCCATCTCGTGCATCACATCCGCAAGGGCGACACAGAGAAATCTGCGCCGGACAAGTTCGATATCAAGGGCGCCGGCGAAATCACGGACCTGGTCGACAACGTGCTGATCGTCCATCGCAACAAGCATAAGGAAAACAGCGTTCAGGCGGCGCGCCAGCTTCAGGACGAGGCGAAACGAGCCGCGAAGATTGAAGAGCTGCGTCGCGTTCCCGACGTGCTCTTGCTCTGCGAGAAGCAGCGCCACTTCGCTTGGGAGGGGCCGACGCGACTTTGGTTCGACAAAGCGAGCCAGCAGCTCAGAGATGACCCAAACGCGCCGGGCCGGTATCTGGATCTCGCTTCCGGTGCATGGAAGCACGAGTGGAAGCGGTAATGGCTCTGATCGGTGAGGCTGAATTTAGCAGGGGGAAATCAGGGCGATGACCCAGTTCAAGAAGGGGCAGAGCGGCAATCCGGCCGGCAAGCCGAAGGGCACGCGCGACAAGCGCACCGCGCTGCGCGAGTTGCTCCAGCCGCACGCCGTCGACCTGGTGGCGAAAGCTGTCGAGCTCGCCAAGGCGGGCGATACGACTGCGCTGCGCATCTGCATCGATCGATGCATCCCGGTAATCAAGGCGAAGGATGCACCGGTCGATCTGCCTGAGTTGACGGGCTCGCTCGCCGAGCAGGGGGCGGCGGTCATGCATGCGATGGCGGGCGGACGAATCACGCCGGACGAGGCGAATGCGGTGATGCAGGTCATCTCCGCGCAGGCACGAATCATCGAAGTGGACGAGCTCGAGAAACGGCTCGCGGTCTTGGAGGGCAAGGACGATGGCAACTATCAATCTCAAAGCACGCATTAGGCGCCTCGAGCGTGCCGCACGCGGGCTCAGCGCTGGGAGTGGCATCGAGACCTTGGTCGTGCGGATCCGCCGTTTGTCGGCCTCTGGGGGCGCCTTCACGGGAATCAGCGCTAACGGCGAGTTCTTCCCATGTGCACCGGATGAAGCAATCTCCGAAACCGAGCGGCGTGCCGTCGATCTCGTCAGTCGGCAGCGCCGGCCGGTCGAGTCGCGCCGACAGGTGGTTCTCCTGCGCATGACGCCCGTCGAGGAGCTTCCGGAATGAGCGAGACCATGAGCAAACCGGACATGGAACTGATCATCGGCCATGCCACCGACGACACCGAGCCGCTTTCCGAGCGTGCGCTGAAATTCGCGCTGACCGAGCACATGGTCTTGGAGGCGATCCTGGCGCACAAGCGCCCGGGATTGCTGTTCTCGGGCGGCAAGGACTCGCTCGCGTGCCTGAACCTGGCGCGCCGCTACTGGCGCTGGCTGACGGTCTTCTGGGCGAACGCTGGCGACCCGTATCCCGAAACCATTGAGCAGATGGAACAGATCCGGAAGCTCGTGCCGAACTTCATCGAGGTGAAGGGGCCCGGCTACATTCGAGGACACGCGCCCGAGCAGACCTTTCCAGCCGACATGGTGCCGTTGAGCGCAACGCCCGCCGGGCGCATGGCCGAGGCGTCGGCGCCGAGATTCAAGATTCATTCGAAGTTCGATTGCTGTTGGAGCAACTGGTGGCTACCGCTCCACAACGCGATCAACGCACATGGCGTCGATCTGCTGATCCGGGGCGATCGTGCAGACGAGAAACTGACGAATAACGTGCTCTTGAACGCGGAGCCCGATCCCAACGGGGGCGCGTATCTGTTCCCCTTACGCGATTGGTCGAGAGAGGACGTGTTCGCCTACCTGCGTGCCGAGGGCGTCGAGGTTCCCAGGTCGTATGAATACGGTCTCGGCTCGCTCGACTGCATGCATTGCACGGCGTGGCTGAACGAGAGCGGCAACAAGCTTCGCTATCTGCGCGACTTCCATCCGGAGGCCGCTGTCGAATACGAGCGCCGCCTGCGGCTGATCCACGACGAGCAGGAGCGGCACATGCGCCTGACGAAGATCGCGCTCGGCGAGCTCCTTTCCGACGTCGGCGAGGGGAGGGGGGATTGAGGGCCCGCAAGAACCCACCGCCGTTCACCTTCGAGAATGTGCTGCGCGACCTGGTGCCCGGTCGCGTCTATTCCGCAGAGGCGATTTCCCTCAAGTTCGGGATACCCGCCGACGCGGTGCGGCCGGCGATGCTCGGCGCGATCATGCTCGGCAAGGTCAAAGAGCGGCCACGGCGGCGTGGCTTCCGTGTCGGCTACTGGATCCCCGAGGGTGAGCCGCCAAGCATCGCTGGCCGCCGTATCGGGCCGCTGGTGCGCACGCACGGCATCGGTGAGCTGACGGGCTATACCGAGTCGCTCCGGCGGTTCCACGACCTCTGCATGGCGATCCCGCGGTTCCGATAGTGCTCAACACGGAGGCGGCGCTCTGCCGGGAACGGGTAAGCTCTCGGGGAGCGTAGCGAATTGGCGGCAGAGCCTCGGAGATCAAATGGACAGTGCATATGCCCGTGTGGATGGTGTGTTGCTAGATGGCCTGCAGTTCTGTGCCCGGGTGTATGAATTGTTCGAGACTGTATGGCGACATCCGGACTCGGCGACACGGCTCAGGCTCAGGCCATCAACCTTTGAGAAGCGGCTGATCGAGGAACTGCTTCCGATCTGCCGATACCTCCAGTCGCATTATCGGACGGGGCGCTATATCTCCATTTGCTGGTCTAGCGGAAATCAGCGTCCCGATGCAACTATGGAGCAACGAGGGGGCTACATTGACCACGGATACTATCCGGCCGCTGGTTACCTGGAAGTGACCAGCGCTGCACACGAGAACGACCACCTGCTGCGCGAGCGGCTAGATACAGTCGGATTTGCCTATGGTGTTGACGGGCTGAGCGTTTCGGGCACTCGGCGCCGTGGAAATCGGGAAATCGCGTCTGAGGTGGTCGTTCATGGCAATGAGGACTTCGTGCATGCGATGGGTGACGTCGTGCTGAAAAGCATTCTGGGCAAGGTCGAAAAGGTCTACCCCGAGCACACCGTGTTGATCGTGCGCTGCGTGCTGAATTCGCTCTACTACCCTGACGAATGGGATCGCCTCGTTGCGCTCGTGCGTGGCCGACTGCCCCAGCATCAATTCGATGAAATCTGGATGTGTGACGACTCCGATCGATTCCATGACAGCTTGGATTGCCGGCCACTGGAGCGACCTTAACGGATATGCTCGACGCGATTATGCGGCGGCCGCTACTAGGAGGAGATTCGCCGCTGCCTAGGTCGCACTGAGTCCGCCAATCAGCCAACCGAGCGCCCAGACCCCAGCCGCAGGCACGCCGAAGAAGAGCGCGCCGGCCACGCCCGCGGGCCCGAAAATGCACGCGGATGCGGCGAAGGCGAAGAGGACGTATCCGACGACCTTCAGCACTGCGCCGAGGCGCGTGAACCCGTTCGATGCTCTCATGTGTTGCCTCCCCGTGTGGCGTTCAATGGGCGTGCATCGATGCGATGCAGCCACTATGCGCACGTGCGCGCGCGAGGCGCGGTGCGCAGACGCTGCGCCGGGCTCATCCCCTGCCTCGGCGCGCCGACTCGTCCTTGCGCCGCTGGCGCCGCATTCGATCTTGCTCGGCGCGTTGCCGATAAACGGCTTCCAGTTCGGGATCACGTGCGACTTCGAACCAGCGCACGAGGAACCAGAGGAGGCCTGCAGTGACGATGCCAGCGAGATACGCCGTGACGATTTCCATATGGCCTCCGCAGCGCCCGTCAGCCCGCCGCTGCTCCGATCGGGATGATCCGTGTGCCGCGCCATTCCATTTTCCACTCGGCATTTCTCCGCGGCATGTCCAGGTTTGAACACCTAGACATGCTGCCGCTGGCCCGCCGGGCTGGGGCTAGTAGGAGAAGTAAGCATGAGTCGGTTGTGGAAGTGGGCCATCTGGCTCGCAATCCTGGCCCTGCTCATCTGGCCGACATCGGTCTGGTGACAGATTTTGAACCAACCTCCGTCCGAAAGGGCGGGGTTTTGTGGCGCATGAGGGTATGTCCCCCAAACAGAGCCCACGATCGGAGGCCGCGGATGTTGCCGTTGCCATGTCAATACCAGCCCAGAGGGGCGCCAACTCCCGGGATTGCAATTGATTGCAACTTCGGAAGATTGAGCCTGTGGCGTCGCTCGACCAGCGACGCGTATTTTGACTGTGTAGATTTGCCGTGTCGATTTCGTGCCACAGCACCGTGGTGCCTTGAAATTCGACCGTCGAAACAACATTTACAGTTCCGAACGCATCAAAAAACCTGCTGTCAATAGCAAAGCTATAGATTCACGCGTACAATTTTGTTGACACAGTTAGCGGTGCCGTCAGTTGGTGCAGGCGGGATCACAGGTGCGATATCGCACCGCATCTCAGTCTGCGGGAGGACACGATATGGAACGAAAAATCACTGAACTCTACGGCGTAGAAATCAAGCCGCGTGTGATCATTCGGCCGAAATCTTCGGTCCGCGTCTCCACGCCCGCAGAAAAGCGCGAGGTCCTCGAGTCGATCCACAAAGTGATGGATGAGCACAGGGATGTACTCATCGCCTTGAAGGATCGCTGATTGCTCGAGGTCGACTACGTCATCACCGCGCACGATGCCATCCTAGTTGAGTTTGGTGGCCTTGGAGGGTTTGCGGGAGGCGGCCGGGATGGGGTCATCGCCGCTCTAGCACGGGTCGAAAATCACGCTTTTTACAACGGTATCGACGACATCTTCGGCATTGCGGCCATGTATGGTGTCGCGATAGCTTGTGGGCACGTTTTCAACGACGGCAACAAGCGGACTGCTTTGACGTGTGCTCTCACCTATCTGGAGCGGGAAGGCTATCCCATCCCACGTACCCCGGAACTTGAAGAGGTGATTGTGCGCGTCGCGCAGAAGGAGATCGATCACGAAATCCTTGCCTCGTACTTGAGCTCGCTCTGGGAGCTTACCCAAGAGTGACGAAAGCCCCGCTCCGAGCGGGGCTTTTTCATTGTGCCGGTGCCTGCGTCTCTGGTGCGCATACAAGCGGCCGGTTGACCTATCGGCTACCCGCGAACCGAATTAATCTCGATGACGTTCGCTCCTGCCTTGAGCCGGTCGAGGTAGTCGGCCCATCGCTGCATCATTTCGCGACGTTGGGGGAGGTGGGCAGTGCGGTTGTACGCGCGCCCGAGGGGGTCTTTCACCGCGTGGGCGAGTTGTGCCTCAATGATTGCCGCAGGCAAGCCCAGCACCTCATCCAGGATCGTGCGGGCCATCGCGCGGAAGCCATGACCGGTCATCGTGTCGCCGTCGTACCCCAGCCGGCGTAGCGCGCCGTTGATCGTGTTGTCGGACATGGGGCGATCCTTCGTCCGTACGCTCGGAAACAGGAATCGGCCATTACCCGTCAGCGCGTGCAATTCGCGCAGAACCATGACTGCCTGAGTCGACAGCGGCACGATATGGGCGCCACCGGAGGCTTTGCCCTGTTTGGTGCGCTTCATTCGGTCGCTAGGAATCTCCCAGATCCCCGCATCGAGGTCGAGTTCGGCCCACTCGGCGGCGCGCAGTTCGCCAGGCCGTTGGAAGAGCAGTGGAGCGAGGCGAAGGGCGCATACCACCGGGAAGGTGCCTTGGTAGCCGTCGATCGCGCGCAGCAGCTCGGCGACCTGCTTCGGATCGGTGAGCGCGGCCATATGCTCCTGCTGAACCGGCGGCAGCGCGCCGCGGAGGTCGGCCGTGACATCACGCTGTGCGCGTCCGGTCGCCACGGCATACCGGCACACCTGGCTGATGTTGGCATGGAGGCGGTGGGCAGTCTCGAGCGCACCGCGCTTTTCAACTCGGCGCAGCGCATCAAGCACGTCCGGCGGCGCGAGGTCTGCAATGGCCTTACCGCCGATCCATGGAAAGGCGTCGACCTCAAGCCGGCGGAGCAGGCGGGCGCCGTGGCTGGCGGACCAGCTGGGCGCGTACTTCGCATGCCATTCCCGGGCGACCGCCTCGAACGAGTTTTCAGTGCTCAACCGAGCGGCTCGCTTCTCGGCCTTCTTGGCCTCGCCGGGATCGGTGCCGCCGTCCAGCAGCGCACGCGCTTTGTCGCGCCGCTCGCGGGCCTCTTTCAGGGGCACATCAGGGTAGACGCCCAGAGAGATGCGCTTTTCCTTGCCTCCGAAGCGGTATTTGAGTCGCCACCACTTGCCCCCGCTGGGGGCAATTTCCAGGTACAGGCCGCCGCCGTCGAACAGACGGGCTGGTTTGTCGGCCGGCTTGGCGTTCTTGATCGCGGTATCGGTCAGTGGCATGGGGCGCCTCGTTGGGGGCAACAGCTGGCGAGTGAAACCTGCATGCCCCCAATCTTGCCCCCACTTGCCCCCGGCTGTCTACGGACTAATCCGGACCAATTCGGAATGAAAAAACCCGCGAAGCCTTGAGCTATCGCGGGTTTCTGTACTTCCTCGGAACATCTTGGAAGGGAATTTGGTGGAGGCGGCGGGAATCGAACCCGCGTCCAGAAGCGCTCCACGACTAGTTCTACATGTTTAGTTCAGTCATTTGATTTAACCGCAGCGACGCGGACGAACACGCTGCACTACGGCGATTCGCTAGGTTTTCGACCCTGGCGTCGCGACGCCGACAGGGCTTAACTGACGTAAATGACCTCTGGCGGTATTGCTACCGGTCTTGCGACACTAGCCCGTCAGTGAACTAGGCAGAGGACGGCGGCCCTTAGGCTGCCAGTGCGAACGTATCGTCGTTTGCAGTTACGATTTTCCCATTGATTAACGAGGTGACGGGTCCTCGACATGCCCTAGCCGCTTCACAACCCCTGTCGAAACCAGGTCGCCCCCGCGGATAAGATCGAACATTATAGCCCAACATCGCGCAGCAGTTCGCGCAGTTGCAGTGTCGTGTCGACGAGATGTTGCGCTTGCCAGTCGGCCGGTGCGGCGCCGTCGCCGCAGTAGCCGTACGCGGCCGCGATCGTCGCCATGCCGGCGGCGCTGCCGGCCTGAATGTCGCGCAGATCGTCGCCGACGTAGACGATGCGTGCGGGCGTGAGCGTCAACTGGTCGGCCGCATGCAGCAGCGGGGCCGGATGCGGCTTCGGGTGCGGCGTTGTGTCGCCCCCGACGACGCAGGCCGCGCGTGGCGCGAGACCGAGCAACTCGACGAGCGGCGCCGTGAGCCGCATCACCTTGTTCGTGACGATCCCCCAGCGCACACCGCGTGCATCGAGTTCGTCGAGCACGTCGCCGATGCCGGGGAACAGCGTCGTATGCACACACAGATCCGTCGCATAGTTGGCCAGGAACTCGTCGCGCATCGCTTCGTAACCGGGCGTGTGCGGATCGATGCCGAACGCGCCGCCGAGCAGGCCCCGCGCGCCGGCCGAGGCCAGCGGCCGCAGCACGTCGAGCGGTGTTTCGGGCAGGTCGCGCACGCGTTGCATCTTGTTGACGGCCGCCGCGAGATCGGGGGCCGTGTCGGCGAGCGTGCCGTCCAGGTCGAACAGCACGGCATCGCAGTGCAGCAGGCGCGGCTCGTCGAGTGCAGCCCGCGCGGTCGAGAGGGGAGTCGTCATGCAGGGTGGAGGGTCATGCGCCGCGGCGGCACGCGACGAGGTAGTTGATGTCGGTGTCGTTCGACAGCGCGAAGCGCTTGCCGATCGGGTGATACGTGATGCCCTTGATCTCCACGATGTGCAGATCCGTCGCACGCACGAAGCCGGCCAGTTCCGACGGGCGGATGAAGCGCGCGTAGTCGTGCGTGCCCTTCGGCAGCATTTGCGCGATGTACTCCGCGCCGATCACGGCGAACAGGTAGGCCTTCAGGTTGCGGTTCAGCGTCGAGAAGAACACCCAGCCACCCGGCTTCACGAGCGTCGCGCACGCGGCGACGACATCGCCGGGAGACGGCACGTGCTCGAGCATCTCCATGCACGTGACGACATCATAGGTGCCCGGTTCACGCGCGGCGATCGCTTCCGCTGCGATGGCTTCATAGTCGACAGTGATGCCGCTTTCGAGGCTGTGCAGGTCGGCGACGCCGAGCGCTTCGGTCGACAGGTCGATACCTTTCACCTGTGCGCCGAGTCCGGCCATCGATTCGGACAGGATGCCGCCGCCGCAGCCGACGTCGAGTGCACGCTTGCCGGCGAGGTGCGCATGCGCATCGATCCAGCCGAGGCGGACCGGGTTCAGGTCGTGCAGCGGCTTGAATTCGGCGTTCGGATCCCACCACCGATGGGCGAGGTCGCTGAATTTCTGGAGTTCGTGCGGATCGGCGTTGGTCATGTCGGCAAACGGGCTACGAGAGGAGGGCGGTACTGCGATTCGTCAGCCCCGAGTATATAAGAAGCGGACGAGCGGCGAAGCGGCAGGCGCCTGGACGGACGTCAAAGAAAAAGCCCCGCCGGGGCGGGGCTTTGAAGCAGTCGAAAACCGCGGCTTAGTTTGCCGGAACGGTCGTCTTCTGGACTTCTTGCGTACCAACCACTTCGACTTCCACGCGGCGATCCGGTGCGAGGCAGGCGATGAGTTGCTTGCGGTTCTTCTGGTTGCAGCCCGTCGTGACCGGGTTGCGCTTGCCCTTGCCTTCCGTGTAGATCTTATTGGCCGGCACACCCTTGCTGACCAGGTACGACTTCACGGCTTGCGCACGGCGCAGCGACAGACGGTCGTTGTACTTGTCCGAACCGATGCGGTCCGTGTAGCCCGTTGCGACGACCACTTCCGTGTTCATGCCTTCGATCTTCGAAGCCAGTTCGTCCAGCTTTTGCTTGCCCAGCGGCTTGAGCGTTGCCTTGTCGAAGTCGAACAGTGCGTCAGCTTGATACGTGATCTTCTGGCTCGAGATAGCCGGAGCGACCGGAGCGACCGGCGGCTGCGGTGCCTGGGCGACCAGTGCGCCATCGCACTTCGCGTTGGCGGTGGCCGGCGTCCAGAACGCATCGCGCCAGCAGAGCTCGTTCGTGCCGTTCATCCACACCCATTCGCCCGTGCCGTTCACCCAGTTGTCATTGACGGCTTGACGCGACGCCGGCACCGACTGTGCCGAAGCGGATGCAGCCATAACTGCGGTAGCTGCAATGAACGCGAGCTTTGAAAGTTTATTCATATTTCTCCTCTCGAAATTGAGATTACCGCAGGTTTACTGCGAGCCTGTTGACGGTGACAAGTCATACATTGCTCGAAGTATAACATTGGTGCGGCACAAAAAACGCGGCACCGCTCTGTGTAGACTTCGAGCAGCGTCTAACTTTCAGTGCGTTGGCATTTTGCCATATCGTTCCCTTCCTACGAAAAAAAATCCTCCCCACCCTAAGATCGCTTCAACTTTGTGGTGCATGCGCAACACCGCCCTGCCGCAACTTTTAGAGATTGTCAAGAGTGTGTCGGCGAAATTGCGCGAATGTGCGTGGTTGTTTACTCGTGCGCATGAAACAAGTGTGACGGGATCGCCTGCGGCGTCGAGTCGCGTGCGATTTCGGTCGAATCGACGTGGCCGCGATTTTCGCTATTTATATATAGAGGGGGCGGCGAATTGGCGGCTGATGGGCGCATGTTAGAATCTCGCGTTGCGTTGCGCATGCAGCGCCCACGCGAAAGGCGTTCGCCGTCTTCGCTCCGAAACGATACGGATACATGGATCAATTCGCCAAAGAGACCCTGCCCACCTCCCTAGAGGAGGAAATGCGCCGTTCGTATCTCGATTACGCGATGAGCGTGATCGTCGGACGTGCCCTCCCGGATGTCCGCGATGGCTTGAAGCCCGTGCATCGGCGCGTGTTGTTCGCGATGCACGAACTGAACAACGACTGGAACCGCGCGTACAAGAAGTCGGCGCGTATCGTCGGTGACGTGATCGGTAAGTACCATCCTCACGGCGACACCGCGGTGTACGACACGATCGTGCGGATGGCGCAGGACTTCTCGCTGCGCTACATGCTGATCGACGGGCAAGGCAACTTCGGCTCGATCGACGGCGACAATGCCGCGGCGATGCGTTACACCGAAATTCGCATGGCGAAGATCGGTCACGAGCTGCTCGCCGACATCGACAAGGAAACGGTCGATTTCGAGCCGAACTACGACGGCAACGAAATGCAGCCGTCGGTCCTGCCGTCGCGCATCCCGAACCTGCTGATCAACGGCTCGTCGGGTATCGCGGTCGGCATGGCGACCAACATCCCGCCGCACAACCTGAACGAAGTCGTCGACGCGTGCCAGCATCTGCTGGGTAACCCGGAAGCGACGATCGACGAGCTGATCGAGATCATCCCGGCGCCGGATTTCCCGACGGCCGGCATCATCTACGGCGTCGCCGGCGTGCGCGACGGCTACCGCACCGGGCGCGGTCGCGTCGTGATGCGCGCGGCCACGCACTTCGAGGAGATCGACCGCGGCCAGCGGATGGCGATCATCGTCGACGAGCTGCCGTACCAGGTGAACAAACGCTCGCTGCTCGAGCGGATCGCCGAACTCGTCAACGAGAAGAAGCTCGAAGGCATCTCCGACATCCGCGACGAGTCCGACAAGAGCGGCATGCGCGTCGTGATCGAGCTCAAGCGCGGTGAAGTGCCGGAAGTGGTGCTGAACAACCTGTACAAGGCGACGCAGCTCCAGGATACGTTCGGCATGAACATGGTCGCGCTGGTCGACGGCCAGCCGAAGCTGCTGAACCTGAAGGAAATCCTGCAGTGCTTCCTGTCGCACCGACGCGAAGTGCTGACGCGCCGCACGATCTACGAACTGCGCAAGGCCCGTGAACGTGGCCATGTGCTTGAAGGTCTCGCGGTCGCGCTCGCCAACATCGACGAATTCATCGCGATCATCAAGGCAGCGCCGACGCCGCCGATCGCGAAAGCGGAGTTGATGGCGAAGCCGTGGGATTCGTCGCTCGTGCGCGAGATGCTCACGCGCGCCGAGAGCGAGAACGCGGCGGCCGGCGGCCGCTCCGCGTACCGCCCGGAAGGCCTGAACCCGGCGTTCGGCATGCAGAGCGACGGGCTGTACCGCCTGTCCGACACGCAGGCCCAGGAAATCCTGCAGATGCGCCTGCAGCGCCTGACCGGCCTCGAGCAGGACAAGATTATCGGCGAATACCGCGAAGTGATGGCGCAGATCGCCGACCTGCTGGACATCCTCGCACGCCCCGAGCGGATCACGACGATGATCGGCGAGGAGCTGACCTCGGTGAAGGCCGAATTCGGCGACGCGCGCCGCTCGAAGATCGAGCTGAACGCGACCGAGCTGAACACCGAGGATCTGATCACGCCGCAGGACATGGTCGTCACGATGTCGCACGCGGGCTACGTGAAGTCGCAGCCGCTGTCCGAGTACCGCGCGCAGAAGCGCGGCGGCCGCGGCAAGCAGGCGACGCAGATGAAGGAAGACGACTGGATCGAGACGCTGTTCATCGCGAACACGCACGACTACATCCTGTGCTTCTCGAACCGCGGCCGCGTGTATTGGGTCAAGGTCTATGAAGTGCCGCAGGGGTCGCGCAACTCGCGCGGCCGCCCGATCGTCAACATGTTCCCGCTGCAGGAAGGCGAGAAGATCAACGTCGTGCTGCCGGTCAAGGAGTTCTCGGCCGACAAGTTCATCTTCATGGCGACGTCGCTCGGCACCGTGAAGAAGACGCCGCTCGAGGCATTCAGCCGTCCGATGAAGAAGGGCATCATCGCGGTCGGCCTCGACGAGGGTGACTACCTGATCGGCGCGTCGATCACCGACGGTGCGCACGACGTGATGCTGTTCTCCGATTCAGGCAAGGCCGTGCGCTTCGACGAGAACGACGTGCGTCCGATGGGGCGTGAAGCACGAGGTGTGCGCGGCATGCAGCTCGAGGACGGGCAGCAGGTTATCGCGATGCTGGTTGCCGGCAGCGAGGAGCAGACGGTGCTCACCGCGACCGAGAACGGCTACGGCAAGCGTACGCCGATCACCGAGTACACGCGTCACGGCCGCGGCACGAAGGGTATGATCGCGATCCAGACGTCGGAGCGTAACGGCAAGGTCGTGGCTGCAACGCTCGTCGACGCCGAAGATCAGATCATGCTGATCACGACGGCCGGCGTGTTGATTCGCACCCGTGTCTCGGAGATTCGCGAGATGGGGCGTGCCACGCAAGGTGTTACACTCATCAGTCTCGATGAGGGTACCAAGCTCTCCGGCCTGCAGCAGATCGCGGAGGCTGAAGAGGGCGATGGCGAGGCCGACGAGGCGTCGGACGGCGAAGCCTGAAGAACGGATGAGACTCTGGCCGCCGCGGGCGTGAAGCGCCGCGGCCGGCGAGCAACCATTCATATTTCCAAAAGGGAGTGATGATGCAAAAGCAATTCAAGCAACTGGTCCTGCTGGCTGCACTGGTGCCGACGTTCGCGATGGCGCAAGCGCTGTCGAATTCCGCACCGGCGCCTGCCGCGGCAGCTGCGCCGATCGACGCCGACAAGAAGGCTGCGATCAAGGATCTGCTCGACGCGATCGACGCGCCGAAGCTCGTGTCGGCAATCGGCAACAGCGCCGAAATGCAGGCCAAGCAACTCGTGCCGGCAATCCTGTCGGACGCGCTGTCGGAAAACAAGACGCTGAACGACAAGCAGAAGCAGGCTGCCGTTCCGACGCTGCAGAAGAACGCGGTGCCGAAGCTGGTCGACGGCGCAGGCAAGGTGTTCGGTACGCAACAGTTCCAGAACGACGCGATGTCGGCTCAGTACGACGCCTACGCGAAGTACTACAGCACGTCGGAGATCAAGGATCTGACGACGTTCTACAAGAGCCCGACGGGCCGCAAGTTCATCCAGGTTCAGGATCAGGTCGGTCGCGACGTGGTCAACGGCCTGATGCAGAAGTACATGCCGCAAGCGATCCAGGCAACGCGTACGCAGGCTGACAAGGAAGTCGCAGCAGTCAAGCCGGGCAAGTAAAGCCGTCCGGGCACGCCACCGGCCGTTCGGCCGGGTTTGGCGGGAGCCTGACGACAGTGCGATAATGGCCGTTTGCGCGCGAGCGCAAGCGGCCATTTCTTTTCTGGCGCGTTCTGCCGGCGGCGAGCCGGTCGCGTCCCTCCGAGGTTTTCACGATGCGCGTCTTTAATTTCTCCGCCGGCCCTGCGGCGATGCCCGAGGAAGTGCTGCGGCAAGCCGCCGACGAAATGCTCGACTGGCACGGCAGCGGTATGAGCGTGATGGAGATGAGCCATCGCGGCAAGGAGTTCATGTCGATCCACGAGGCCGCGCTGACCGACCTGCGCGACCTGCTCGGCGTGCCGGCAAGCCACCGGATCCTGTTCCTGCAGGGCGGCGGTATCGCCGAAAACGCGATCGTGCCGATGAACCTGCTCGGCTCGCGCAAGACGGCCGACTTCGTCGTGACGGGCTCGTGGTCGCAGAAATCGTTCAGCGAAGCGAAGAAATACGGCACGCCGCATCTCGCCGCAACCGGCAAGACGGAAAACGGCTTCACGCGTGCGCCCGCGCGCGCCGAATGGCAACTGTCGGACGATCCGGCCTACGTGCATCTGTGCACCAACGAGACGATCGACGGCGTCGAGACGTTCGAGATTCCCGATCTCGGCGACGTGCCGCTGGTCGCGGATGTCTCGTCGCACATCCTGTCGCGTCCGATGGACGTCGCGAAGTACGGTGTGCTGTTCGGCGGTGCGCAGAAGAACATCGGGATGGCCGGTGTGACGCTCGTGATCGTGCGCGAGGACCTGCTCGACCGCTCGTTGTCGATCTGCCCGTCCGCGTTCGAATGGAAGACCATCGCCGCGAACAACTCGCTGTACAACACGCCGCCCACCTACGCGATCTACATCGCGGGTCTGGTATTCCAGTGGCTGAAGCGGCAGGGCGGTCTCGAGGCGATCGAGGCCCGCAATATCGAAAAGGCGAAGCTGCTCTATGACACGATCGATGCGAGCAGTTTCTATCTGAACAAGGTCGAGCCGGCAGCACGTTCGCGAATGAACGTGCCGTTTTTCCTGGCCGACGAAACGCGCAACGAAGACTTCCTTGCCGGCGCAAAGGCGCGCGGGCTGCTGCAGCTGAAGGGCCACAAGTCCGTCGGCGGTATGCGGGCGTCGATCTACAACGCGGTGCCGCTCGAGGGCGTGAAAGCGCTCGTCGAGTACATGAAGGACTTCGAGCAGCGCGGCGCCTGACGGCGGCGCTGTTCAAACAGCACGGCAAAACGCATGGACGACGAACTGAATTCCCGCCTGAAACCGCTGCGCGATCGCATCGACGCGATCGATGCGCAGCTGATCGCGCTCCTGAACCAGCGCGCCGCGGTGGCGCTGGAGGTGGGCGAGGTCAAGAAGCATTTCAACGCGCCGGTGTTCCGGCCGGAGCGCGAGCTGCAGGTGATCGCGCGGTTGCAGGACATGAGCGCGGGGCCGCTCGCGAGCGAGCACATCAGCGCCATCTGGCGCGAGATCATGGCCGCGAGCCGCGCGCTCGAGCAGACGATCCACGTCGCGTTCCTCGGGCCAGTCGGCACGTACAGCGAGCAGGCGATGCTCGAGTATTTCGGCCAGTCGATCGAAGGGCTGCCGTGCCCGTCGATCGACGAAGTATTCCGCTCGGTCGAGGCCGGGGCTGCCGCATACGGCATCGCGCCGGTCGAGAATTCGACCGAAGGCGCCGTGTCGCGCACGCTCGACTTGCTGCTGCAGACGCAATTGCTGATCAGCGGTGAGCTCGCGCTGCCGATCCATCACAACCTGCTGACGCAGGGCGGCACGCTCGACGGCGTGAAGCGCGTCTGCGCGCATGCGCAGGCGCTTGCGCAATGCCAGCAGTGGCTCGCGGCGAATGCGCCGCAGCTCGAGCGGCAGGCCGTGGCGAGCAACGCAGAGGCCGCGCGTCTCGCGGCGGCCGATCCGACCGTCGCGGCGATCGCGGGCGACCGTGCGGCCGCGCACTACGGATTGCAGATCGCGTTCTCGCTGATCCAGGACGATCCGCACAACCGCACGCGCTTCGTCATCGTCGGCAAGCAGCCGGCCGGGCAAAGCGGTCACGACCAGACGTCGCTGATCGTGTCGGTGAAGAACGAGCCGGGCGCCGTGTTCAAGCTGCTCGAGCCGCTCGCGCGGCACGGCGTGTCGATGACGCGCTTCGAATCGCGCCCGGCGCGCGTCGGCACGTGGGAGTACTACTTCTACATCGATATCGAAGGGCACCGGGACGATGCGGCGGTGGCGGCCGCGCTCGCGGAACTCGGCCAGAAGGCTGCGTTCCTGAAGATACTCGGTTCGTATCCGCGCGCACGCTGATGCGCGGCGGCCCGTCGCCTGCTCGGGCAGGCGTTGCGGCGAGGCGGGCAGGGCAGGCCGGTTGGCGCTGCCGAAGGCGGGTTCGGCCCGCGTCCGGCGCAGGTTGCGCCGGGTGCGGGCCCGTTGCCCGGAATCTGGAATTCCGCATGCGGGGCGTCGTTCCGCGCGCGTAACTTGGCTCTTGTCGTGTCAGGCTTTGCATTCAACAAACTGGTCATTTTCGGCGTCGGCCTGATCGGCGGATCGCTGGCCCGCGCGCTGCGCGAACGCGCGCCGGGCGGTGCGGGCGAGGTCGTCGGCGTGGGCCGTTCGCGTGCGTCGGTCGAGCGCGCGCTCGCGCTCGGCGTGATCGATCGCGCGGCGGCACTCGACGATGACGCGCAATTGCGCGACGCGCTGGCCGGCGCCGATCTCGTGCTGCTGGCGGCACCCGTTGCGCAAACGGGCCCGTTGCTCAAGCGCGTCGCGCCGTGGCTTGAAGAGGCGACGATCGTCACCGATGCGGGCAGCACCAAGTCCGATGTCGTCGCGGCCGCGCGCGACGCGCTCGGCGCACGCATCGCGCAGTTCGTGCCGGGGCATCCGATTGCCGGTCGCGAGTCGAGCGGCGTCGAGGCCGCGTTGCCGGATCTGTACGTCGGTCGCAACGTGGTGCTGTGCCCGCTGCCGGAGAATGCGCCCGAATCCGTCGCGCGGATCGACGCGATGTGGCGCGCGACCGGCGCCGACGTGCGCACGATGAGCACGGAGCAGCACGATCGCGTGTTTGCGTCGATCAGCCATTTGCCGCACGTGCTGTCGTTCGCGCTCGTCGAGCAGATCCTCGGCGAGGCCGACGCGGAACTCAAATTCTCGTACGCGGCGGGTGGTTTCCGCGATTTCACGCGCATCGCGGCGTCGAGCCCGGAGATGTGGCGCGACGTGTGCGTTGCGAATCGCGCGGCGCTGCTCGACGAGCTCGACGGCTATACGCGCGTGCTCACGCGGCTGCGCGCGGCGATCGACGCCGGCGACGGCGCGGCGCTCGAAGCCGTGTTCACGCGTTCGCGCGCCGCGCGCAAGGCATGGCAGGAGCGCGGCGGCGCGCCTGCTGCCGAACCGGTCAAGAAATAACAGGACGATTCCCATGGACTATCTCGATCTCGGCCCGTACTCCAGCGCATCGGGCACCGTGCGCCTGCCCGGCTCGAAGAGCATTTCGAACCGCGTGCTGCTGCTCGCGGCGTTGGCCGAAGGCGAAACGACGATCACCAACCTGCTCGACTCCGACGACACGCGCGTGATGCTCGACGCACTCGGCAAGCTCGGCGTGAAGCTCGCGCGCGACGGCGATACCTGTGTCGTCACGGGCACGCGCGGCGCATTCACCGCGAAGACGGCCGACCTGTTCCTCGGCAACGCGGGCACGGCCGTGCGGCCGCTGACCGCCGCGCTCGCGGTGAACGGCGGCGACTATCGCGTGCACGGCGTGCCGCGCATGCACGAGCGGCCGATCGGCGATCTCGTCGACGGCCTGCGCCAGATCGGCGCGCAGATCGACTACGAGCTGAACGAAGGCTTCCCGCCGCTGCGGATCAAACCCGCGACGATCTCGGTCGATGCGCCGATCCGCGTGCGCGGCGACGTGTCGAGCCAGTTCCTCACGGCGCTCCTGATGACGCTGCCGCTCGTGAAGGCGAAGGACGGCCGGATTGTCGTCGAGATCGACGGCGAGCTGATCTCGAAGCCGTACATCGACATCACGATCCGGCTGATGGAGCGCTTTGGCGTGACCGTCGAGCGCGACGGCTGGCAGCGCTTCGTCGTGCCGGCCGGGGTTCGCTACAAATCGCCGGGGCAGATCATGGTCGAGGGCGACGCATCGTCGGCGTCGTATTTCCTCGCGGCTGGCGCGCTCGGCGGCGGGCCGCTGCGTGTCGAGGGCGTGGGGCGCGCGAGCATCCAGGGCGACGTCGGCTTCGCGAACGCGCTGATGCAGATGGGCGCGAACGTGACGATGGGCGACGACTGGATCGAAGTGCGCGGCATCGGCCACGACCACGGCAAGCTCGAGCCGATCGACATGGATTTCAACCTGATTCCCGATGCGGCGATGACGATCGCGGTCGCGGCGCTGTTCGCCGCCGGCCCGAGCACGCTGCGCAACATCGCAAGCTGGCGCGTGAAGGAAACCGACCGCATCGCGGCGATGGCGGCCGAACTGCGTAAGGTCGGCGCGATCGTCGAGGAAGGCCCTGACTATCTCGTCGTCACGCCGCCGGAAAGGCTCACGCCGAACGCGGCGATCGACACGTACGACGATCACCGGATGGCGATGTGCTTCTCGCTCGTCAGCCTGGGCGGTGTGCCCGTGCGGATCAACGATCCGAAGTGCGTCGGCAAGACGTTCCCCGACTATTTCGACCGCTTCGCCGCGCTCGCCAAAGCCTGACCCGACTGTTCCGATGAAATCGACCCGACCCTTTCACCCGACTCCCGTCATCACGATCGACGGTCCCACTGCTTCCGGCAAGGGCACCGTCGCCGCGCTCGTCGCCGCGCATCTTGGCTTCCACTTGCTCGACAGCGGCGCGCTGTACCGCCTCGCCGCGCTCGCGAGCGTGCGCTACGGCATCGCGGCAGAGGACATCGACGCGCTGGTGAAGCTGATCGACGATCTCCACATCACGTTCCGGGAGGGCTGCGCGCAGCTCGACGGCGTCGATGTGTCGAACGACATCCGTGCCGAAGCGGTCGGCAACCGCGCATCGGCGATTGCCGTGCATGGGCCGGTGCGCACCGCGCTCGTCGCGCGTCAGCGCGCGTTCCGCAAGACGCCGGGCCTCGTTGCAGACGGGCGCGACATGGGCACCGTGATCTTCCCGGATGCCGTGTTGAAGGTGTTCCTGACGGCCAGCGCCGAGGCGCGCGCGACCAGACGGCATAAGCAATTGATGCAAAAAGGTTTTTCTGCTAATATAGATGACTTGCTCCGGGATCTTCGTGAACGTGACGCGCGCGACAGCAATCGCGCGGCCGCGCCGCTGAAGCCTGCGGCAGATGCCAAGCTGCTCGATACGTCGGCGCTTTCGGTCGATGAAGCGGTCGACCAGGTGCTGCAGTGGTACCGGGCGCTCGGCCAGCCCGCCTGAGAAGGCGGGTAGCAGTAGGTGTTCCGCGTCGCAAGCGCGGAGCGTGTTTCGAACCCTTAACCCCGTGTGGTCGTCGATCTGGCCCTTTCAGCCTGCCATTCCGGCCGGCGTGGCACAGCGATCCATGCACAATCAGATTTTTATGTCCGACCTGCAAACCTCCACCCCGAATACTGAATCTTTCGCGGCTCTGTTCGAAGAGTCGCTGACCCGCCAAGACATGCGCGCCGGCGAAGTGATTTCCGCCGAAGTCGTGCGCGTCGACCACAACTTCGTGGTCGTCAATGCAGGCCTGAAGTCCGAGGCTTACATTCCGATCGAGGAATTCCTGAACGATCAGGGCGAGGTTGAGGTGCAGTCGGGCGATTTCGTGTCCGTCGCGATCGACGCACTCGAAAACGGCTACGGCGACACGATCCTGTCGCGCGACAAGGCGAAGCGCCTTGCATCGTGGCTGTCGCTGGAAAAGGCTCTCGACAACAACGAACTCGTCACCGGCACGATCACCGGCAAGGTGAAGGGCGGCATGACCGTGATGGTCAACGGCATTCGTGCGTTCCTGCCGGGTTCGCTGGTCGACACGCGTCCGGTCAAGGACACGACCCCGTACGAAGGCAAGACGCTCGAGTTCCGCGTGATCAAGCTCGATCGCAAGCGTAACAACGTCGTGCTGTCGCGTCGTGCAGTGATCGAAGCAACCCAAGGCGAAGAGCGCGCGAAGCTGCTCGAGACGCTGAAGGAAGGCGCGATCGTCAACGGCGTGGTCAAGAACATCACCGACTACGGCGCGTTCGTCGACCTCGGCGGCATCGACGGCCTGCTGCACATCACCGACATCGCATGGCGTCGTGTGCGTCACCCGAGCGAAGTCCTGTCGGTTGGCCAGGAAGTCACCGCGAAGATCCTCAAGTTCGACCAAGAGAAGAACCGCGTCTCGCTGGGCATCAAGCAACTGGGCGACGATCCGTGGGAAGGCATCTCGCGCCGTTACCCGTCGGGCACGCGCCTGTTCGGCAAGGTCACGAACATCACCGACTACGGCGCATTCGTCGAAGTGGAATCGGGCATCGAAGGCCTCGTCCACGTGTCGGAAATGGACTGGACCAACAAGAACGTTGCTCCGTCGAAGGTTGTCCAGCTGGGCGACGAAGTCGAAGTCATGGTCCTCGAGATCGACGAAGACCGTCGTCGTATCAGCCTCGGCATGAAGCAGTGCAAGCCGAATCCGTGGGATGACTTCAGCCGCAACTTCAAGAAGGGCGACAAGATCACGGGCGCAATCAAGTCGATCACCGACTTCGGCGTGTTCATCGGTCTGCCGGGCGGCATCGACGGCCTGGTCCACCTGTCGGACCTGTCGTGGAGCGAAGCCGGCGAAGAAGCCGTTCGCAAGTACAAGAAGGGCGACGAAGTCGAAGCGATCGTGCTCGGTATCGACGTCGAGAAGGAGCGTATTTCGCTCGGCATCAAGCAGCTCGAAGGCGACCCGTTCAGCAACTACGTTGCAATGAACGACAAGGGCTCGATCGTCGACGGCGTCGTGAAGACGGTCGATGCGAAGGGTGCGGTCGTCACGCTGACGGGCGACATCGAAGGCTACCTGCGTGCGTCGGAAATCTCGCAGGATCGCGTCGAAGACGCACGCAACGTGCTGAAGGAAGGCGACAAGGTCAACGCGATGGTGATCAACATCGATCGCAAGTCGCGCGGCATCAACCTGTCGATCAAGGCGAAGGATTCGGCTGAACAACAGGAAGCGATCCGCGGCCTGCAGTCGGACACCAGCGCTGCTGCGACCGGTACGACCAACCTCGGCGCGCTGCTGAAGGCGAAGCTCGACGGCCAGAACCAGTAAGCCTCACGAGGTCTGCTGAAGTATGACCAAATCCGAGTTGGTCGCGCAGCTGGCATCGCGATTTCCGCAACTTGTCCTCAAGGATGCGGATTTCGCGGTGAAAACGATGCTCGATGCGATGTCTGACGCTCTGGCGAAAGGGCATCGTATCGAAATTCGGGGTTTCGGCAGCTTTGGCCTCAACCGTCGCCCGGCGCGCGTCGGACGCAACCCGAAGTCAGGGGAGAAAGTGCAGGTGCCCGAGAAGTTCGTGCCGCACTTCAAGCCTGGCAAGGAATTGCGGGAACGCGTCGACGGCCGTGCCGGTGAGCCGCTGAAGGCTGATGATCCGGACGACGAGCGTTGAGCGTCACCCGGATTGCCCGGAACCCATCCGGCGAAGGCTGAAAAGAAAAGCGCCCCTTGCGGGCGCTTTTTTCATTTCCGGCGATTGCGGCGCAACGGGTGCGTGCAGGATGTGCGCAGCCGCGGAAACGCTTCCTTTACAATACGGGTCGATTCGGCGCGACGAAGGGGAGTCGCGCGCCGCGGCAAACCTCAACAAAGAGAGGGCTTCATGAAGTTTATCGTCTGGCTGATCCGGGTATTGGTGTTCGTACTGCTGCTGGTGCTTGCGCTGGCCAATACGCAAACCGCGACGCTGAATTTCGTGGCCGGCTATTCATGGCAGGCGCCGCTGATCCTGATCGGCCTCGCGTTCTTCGCCGTGGGGCTGCTGGCTGGCTTGCTGTCCGCGCTGCCTTCGATCTTCCGCCTGCGTCTCGAGAACGGGCGCCTGAAGCGCGATCTGCGCGCGGCGCGCGAAACGCCGGCCGTCATCGACCAGCCGCCGATGCCGCCCGTCATTTAACACGGACGCCGCGCGATCATCGCGCGGTTTTCGTCTCTGCTTCGATATTTCGCATGGATCTGGATTTCTGGTGGTTGCTCGCGATTCCGGTCGCGTTCGCGCTCGGTTGGGCGGCGTCACGCTATGACCTTAAGAATCTCCTGTCGGAGAGTGCCAACCTGCCGCGCTCGTATTTCCGCGGCCTGAATTTTCTGTTGAACGAACAACCCGACAAGGCAATCGACGCGTTCATCGAGGTCGCCAAGCTGGATCCCGAGACGGTCGAGCTGCACTTCGCGCTCGGCAACCTGTTTCGCCGCCGCGGCGAAACCGACCGCGCGATCCGCGTGCACCAGAACCTGCTGAGCCGCACGGACCTGCCGGTCAACGAGCGCGACCACGCACTGTACGAACTCGGCCAGGATTTCCTGAAGGCCGGCCTGCTCGATCGCGCCGAGGAGGCGTTCCACAAACTCGCCGACGGCGATTACGCACTCGGCGCACAGCGGGCGCTGCTGACGATCTACGAGATCGAGAAGGACTGGAACAAGTCGATCGATACGGCGAAGCGCATCGAGTCGATGAGCGACAAACCGCTCGGCGTCGAAATTGCGCAGTTTCACTGCGAACTTGCGCAGGACGCGCTGCAGCGCAAGAACGCGGCAGCGGCTGCCGAACAGTTGCGCCTCGCGTTGACCGTGAACCCGCAGAACGTTCGCGCGACGATCCTCTCCGGCGACGCCGCGGCGGCCGAGGGCAACCATGCGGCCGCGATCGAGCACTGGAAGCGCGTCGAGGCGCAGAATCCGGCGTATCTGCCGCTCGTCGCCGACAAGCTGATGAAGGCGTACGTCGCGCTCGGCAAGAACGCCGAGGGTGCCGAGCTGCTGATGGGCTATGTCGACCGCTATCCGTCGAACGACCTGCTCGACATCGCATACCAGCACATCGCGGGCTTGCGCGGCCAGGACGCGGCGCACACGCTCGCGCGCACGCAGATGGAGAAGTCGCCGAACCTGTCGGGGATGCTGCACCTGCTCGATGCGCAGATCGCGGCGGCCGACGAGCCGCGTCGTAAGGAACTTGAAATGATGCGTGCGCTGATCAAGCAGCGCACCAAGAATTTGCCACGGTATACGTGCCAGAATTGCGGTTTCCGGGCGCGCAATTTCTACTGGCAGTGTCCGGGCTGCAGCGGCTGGGAAACCTATGCGCCGCGTCGCGTCGATCCTGCGATGCCGGGCTGATCCCGGCACGCGGAGCCAACGCGCTGCGGTTGCCGCCGGGTTCGTCCCGGCGGCCAAGTTAGTCAATTACCGGGAAGTACCGGAACATCTATGAAAATCACCATCATCGGCACCGGCTATGTCGGTCTCGTCACGGGCGCCTGCCTGGCGGAGATCGGCCACGACGTATTCTGCCTCGACGTCGATCCGCGCAAGATCGACATCCTGAACAACGGCGGGATGCCGATTCACGAACCTGGGCTGCTGGACATCATCGCGCGCAACCGCGCAGCGGGGCGCCTGCGCTTCTCGACCGACATCGAGGCAAGCGTCGCGCACGGCGAGATCCAGTTCATCGCCGTCGGCACGCCGCCCGACGAGGACGGCTCGGCCGACCTGCAGTACGTGCTCGAAGCCGCGCGCAACATCGGCCGCCACATGACGGGCGTCAAGGTGATCGTCGACAAGTCGACGGTGCCGGTCGGTACCGCACAGCGCGTGCGCGGCGTGGTCGACGAAGCGCTTGCCGCCCGCGGGCTGGCAGGCAGCGTCGCGCATCGCTTCTCGGTCGTGTCGAACCCGGAGTTCCTGAAGGAAGGCGCCGCGGTCGAGGACTTCATGCGTCCGGACCGGATCATCATCGGCGTCGACGGCGACGAGACGGGCACGATCGCGCGCGAGAAGATGAAGAAGCTCTACGCGCCGTTCAACCGCAACCATGAGCGCACGATCTACATGGACGTGCGTTCGGCGGAGTTCGCGAAATATGCGGCGAATGCGATGCTTGCAACGCGTATCTCGTTCATGAACGAGATGTCGAATCTCGCCGACAAGGTCGGCGCCGACATCGAGGCCGTGCGCCGCGGGATCGGCTCCGATCCGCGCATCGGCTATCACTTCCTGTACGCCGGCGTCGGCTACGGCGGCTCGTGCTTCCCGAAGGACGTCCAGGCGCTGATTCGCACGGCCGGCGAGAACGGCCAGCCGTTGCGCATCCTGGAAGCCGTCGAGGCAGCCAACCATGCGCAGAAGGACGTGCTGATCGGCAAGATCGAGCAGCGCTTCGGTGCCGACCTGACCGGCCGCGAGTTCGCGGTCTGGGGCCTGGCGTTCAAGCCGAATACCGATGACATGCGCGAGGCGCCGAGCCGCCGCCTGATCGCCGCGCTCCTCGAACGCGGCGCGACCGTGCGTGCGTACGATCCGGTCGCGGTCGACGAGGCGCGGCGCGTGTTTGCGCTCGATTTCGGTACCGATCCGGACGCGCTGGCGCGGCTGCATCTCGTCGACACGCAGGACATCGCCGTGACGGGCGCGGACGCGCTCGTGATCGTGACCGAGTGGAAGGAATTCCGGAGCCCTGATTTCACGCGCCTGAAGGCTGAACTGAAGGCGCCGGTGATCTTCGACGGGCGCAACCTGTACGAGCCGGATGCGATGGCCGAACTCGGCATCGACTACTACGCGATCGGCCGGCCGTATGTCGATCCCCAGTCGTCCTCCCGTGGCTGATCACACGATGAATACTCTCCGCGAGGTCGTTCCGGTGCCGCGTGCGCAACTCGCGCGCTCGCGCGTGCTTGTCGTCGGCGACGTGATGCTCGACCGTTACTGGTTCGGCAACGTCGATCGCATTTCGCCCGAGGCGCCCGTGCCGGTCGTGCACGTGCAGCGCCAGGAAGAGCGGCTCGGCGGTGCGGCCAACGTCGCGCGCAACGCCGTGACGCTCGGCGGCCAGGCCGGGTTGCTGTGCGTCGTCGGGTGCGACGAACCCGGCGAGCGCATCGTCGAACTGCTCGGCAGCAGCGGCGTGACGCCGCATCTCGAACGCGACCCGGCGCTGCCGACCACGATCAAGCTGCGCGTGCTCGCGCGCCAGCAGCAACTGCTGCGCGTCGACTTCGAGGCCATGCCGACGCACGAGGTGCTGCTCGCGGGGCTCGCGCGCTTCGATGCGTTGCTGCCGCAGCACGACGTCGTGCTGATGTCGGATTACGCGAAAGGCGGCCTGACGCACGTCACGACGATGATCGAGAAGGCGCGTGCGGCCGGCAAGTCCGTCCTCGTCGACCCGAAGGGCGACGACTGGGCGCGCTATCGCGGTGCGTCGCTGATCACGCCGAATCGCGCGGAATTGCGCGAAGTGGTCGGGCAGTGGAAATCGGAAGACGATCTGCGCGCACGTGTCGCGAAGCTGCGCGCGGAACTCGACATCGACGCGCTGCTGCTCACGCGTTCGGAAGAAGGCATGACGCTGTTTTCCGCCACCGGCGAACTGCACGCACCGGCGCTCGCGCGCGAGGTGTTCGACGTGTCGGGCGCGGGCGATACCGTGATCGCGACGGTCGCGACGATGCTCGGCGCAGGCGTGCCGCTCGTCGACGCCGTCGTGCTCGCGAATCGCGCGGCAGGCATCGTGGTCGGCAAGCTCGGCACGGCCACGGTGGACTACGACGAACTGTTTCATTGAGCGCATGCGGCGGCGCGATGAGCGCGCCGCACGCATGGCTCGCACTTTTCAGGCAGGACGATCATGACCCTCATCGTCACCGGCGCAGCCGGTTTTATCGGCGCGAACATCGTCAAGGCGCTCAACGAGCGCGGCGAGACGCGCATCATCGCGGTCGACAACCTGACGCGCGCGGACAAGTTCCGGAATCTCGTCGATTGCGAGATCGACGACTATCTGGACAAGTCGGAATTCGTCGAACGTTTCGCGCGCGGCGATTTCGGCAAGGTGCGCGCGGTGTTCCACGAAGGTGCGTGCTCGGACACGATGGAAACCGACGGCCGCTACATGATGGACAACAACTTCCGCTACAGCCGCGCGTTGCTCGACACCTGCCTCGCACAGGGCACGCAGTTCCTGTACGCGTCGTCGGCGGCGACCTACGGCGGCTCGACGCGATTCGTCGAGGAGCGCGACGTCGAGGCGCCGCTGAATGTCTACGGCTATTCGAAGTTCCTGTTCGACCAGGTGGTCCGTCGTGTGCTGCCGACCGCGCAGAGCCAGATCGCCGGCTTCCGCTATTTCAACGTGTACGGCCCGCGCGAGACGCACAAGGGCCGCATGGCGTCGGTCGCGTTCCACAACTTCAACCAGTTCCGTGCGGAAGGGAAGGTGAAGCTATTCGGCGAGTACAACGGCTACGCACCGGGCGAGCAGACGCGCGACTTCGTGTCGATCGAGGACGTGACCAAGGTGAACCTGTTCTTCTTCGATCATCCGGAGAAGTCGGGCATCTTCAACCTCGGAACCGGCCGTGCGCAGCCGTTCAACGATATCGCGTCGACGGTCGTGAATACGTTGCGCGCGCTCGACAACCTGCCGCCGCTGACGCTCGCGCAGCAGGTCGAGCAAGGGCTGATCGAATACGTGCCGTTCCCCGATGCGCTGCGCGGCAAGTACCAGTGCTTCACGCAGGCCGACCAGACGAAACTGCGCGCGGCCGGTTACGACGCACCGTTCCTGACCGTGCAGGAAGGCGTCGACCGATACGTGCGTTGGCTATCCGGCCAGGTTTAAACGGAAGCGTTGCATCGATAGACTGGGTCTCACGGTCGGCAGCCGCCGGCCGTATTCATCGGAGATCCAGCACATGATCAGAAAATGGTTGGCCGCAGCGGCAATGCTCGGCACGATTGCCTCGGCCTGGGCGGCCGTCGACGTCAACACCGCCAACGAGGATGCGCTCGTCGGCATCAAGGGTATCGGCCCGGCGCGGGCAAAGGCGATTCTCGACGAACGCGGCGCACGCGGTCCGTTCAGGAATGCGGAGGATCTCGCCGCACGCGTGAAAGGCATGGGCGGCCATACCGTCGAGCGGCTTCAGCAGGAAGGCCTGACGATCGGTGCGGCCGGCACGGGTGCCGCGCAGCCGGCCACGGGCAAGCCGGCCGCCGGCAAGCCTGCGGCCGCACCTGCCCGCACCACCACGCAGAAGTAACGCGTCGCGCGCAGCCGACAACAAGCTCCTTCAGTCGCCGTCGTTGCGACGGCTTCCCGCGGCATGCCGCGGGTTTTTTGCGTGGGCACGGCGCATGCGGCGTCCACGCGTTGCACGGCATGCGTATTCCATCGCCGCAATGGGGTTGCCGGCGCGAGCAGCGGTGCTGGTTTACAATCGATCGATTGATCGGCCTCGTACTCACGGTATATCCATGGCTTACAAAACTATCGAAGACACGATCGGCAATACGCCGCTCGTCCAACTGGTCCGCTTGCCGGACGACGAGATTCGCGCGCGCAACAACGTGGTGCTCGCGAAGCTCGAAGGCAACAATCCGGCCGGTTCCGTGAAGGATCGCCCGGCGTTGTCGATGATCAGCAAGGCCGAGGCGCGCGGGCGCATCAAGCCGGGCGACACGCTGATCGAGGCGACCAGCGGCAACACCGGTATCGCACTCGCGATGGCAGCGGCGATCCGCGGCTACAAGATGGTGCTGATCATGCCGGAGGACCTGTCGGTCGAGCGCCGCCAGAGCATGGCCGCCTACGGTGCCGAAATCATCCTGACGCCGGTGAAGGGCGGGATGGAACTGGCACGTGATCTCGCGGACGAGATGCAGCGCGAAGGCAAGGGCGTGATCCTCGACCAGTTCGCGAACCCCGACAATCCGATTGCGCACTACGAAGCGACGGGCCCGGAAATCTGGCGCGATACCGAAGGGCGCGTCACGCACTTCGTGTCGGCAATGGGCACGACGGGCACGATCATGGGCACGTCGCGCTATCTGAAGGAGCAAAATCCGGCGATCGAGATCGTCGGTGCGCAGCCGGAAGACGGTTCGCGCATTCCGGGCATCCGCAAGTGGCCGGAAGCCTATATGCCGACGATCTTCGATCGCAGCCGTGTCGACCGCGTCGAGAGCGTGAGCCAGGCTGCGTCGGAAACCATGGCGCGCCGCCTCGCGGCCGTCGAAGGCATCTTCGCGGGCATTTCGTCGGGCGGCGCATGCGAAGTCGCGATGCGCATCGCGCGTCAGGTCGAGAATGCGACGATCGTGTTCATCGTCTGCGATCGCGGCGACCGCTACCTGTCGACGGGCGTGTTTCCTGCCTGAACGCGAGCAGATGCGCGCCGCGCGTGTACGAAAAGAAAGCGCCGCTTGTGCGGCGCTTTTTCATTGGGCGGGCGGTGCTTACTGCGACTGTGTATCGGTGGTACTCGGCTGAAGTGCGCCGCTCGCTTCCATCTGCGCCTTTACAGCCTCGCCAAGCTGGTACACGGTAAGCGCGTAGAAGAAGCTGCGGTTGTAGCGCGTCAGCACGTAGAAATTCTTGAGCCCGAGCATGTATTCGGTCGCGCGGCCCGGCGACGGCAGGTCGACCACCGTCACGGGCGTGCCGGCTTCGGTCGTGATGTTGACCGTCGGCTCGTTCAGCGTCATGCCCGCGCGCAGCAGTTGCGACAGTGCCCAGTGCGGTTCGGGCTGGCCGTCGGCGGCGGCCTGTGCGATCCCCAGGCTGCCCGTGTCGGGCGTGATCTGCCAGACCACCGGGCGGTCGGTTTCCCAGCCGTGCTGCTTCAGGTAGTTCGCGACGCTGCCGATCGCATCGACAGGACTGCTGCGCAGGTCGACATGGCCCGTGCCGTCGAAGTCGACCGCATATTCGCGGATGCTGCTCGGCAGGAACTGCGGAATCCCGATCGCGCCCGTATACGAACCGAGCACGGTGGTCGGGTCGAGCTGGTTGTCGCGGGTCCAGACCAGGAAATCCTCGAGGTTCTTGCGGAACGTCGCCTGGCGGCTGTCACGATTCGGCGTGTCCGGATAGTCGAACGTGAGCGTCGTCAGCGCGTCGAGCACGCGGAAATTGCCCATGTAGCGGCCGTAGATCGTCTCGACACCGATGATGCCGACGATCACCTCGGGCGGCACGCCGAATTGCTCGGATGCACGCTGCAGCGTTGCCTGGTTCGCCTTCCAGAATTTCACGCCCGCGTTGATGCGGATCGGCTCGATGAAGCGCGAGCGATAGACGCGCCAGTTCTTGACCGTCGGCGACGGGGCCGGTTTCACGAGCTTGACCGCTGTCGCCGAATAGCTGATGCGCGAGAACAGCGCATGCAGGCTCGCGGAGTCGAAGCCGTTGCGGCTGACCATCTCGTCGATGAACGCGTCGACCTTCGCGTTGTTCGCGTAACGCTGCGGAACGATTTCCTCTTCGAAGGTCTGGCCTTGCGGCGTCGGCTGTTGCGGCTGGGCCTGTGCGACGAGCGTGCCCGCGGGCTTCGCGGGTTGCGTCTGCGCGCCGGCGGGCGCGGCGCCGAGGGCCGCGACGACAGCGGCCGCGACGAGCGGAACGCGAACACGGAACAGCGCGGAGAGAAGGGCGGCAGGCTTGCTGGAATTCATGTCGAAGCGGGCGGACAGGGCGATTGGGTTCGGCGCAGTATACCCGACGGATCCGGCGCGCCGGGGCGTGGCAGGCCCCCGTTGTGGTAAGTTAGCGGCGAATTCGCGGCAGACGATGGACATCATTGATGGAGACCTGCGGCGCACCGTGCGCCGCGGATGACAGCTTATGGCAACCGCTTTCTATACGCACCCCGACTGCATGCTGCACGAGATGGGGGAATGGCATCCGGAATGTCCGGCCCGCCTGTCGGCGATCCAGGATCAACTGATCGCGAGCCGCATCGACGATCTGATCGTGCACGAAACCGCGCCATTCGCGAGCGAGGTGGCGCTGGGCCGGGTGCATACGCAGGCGCACATCGACTACATCCGGAGCATGACGCCGGTCGACGGCTACGTCGAGATCGATCCCGATACGCTGATGAACCGCGATACGTGGCGCGCGGCGCTGCGTGCGGCCGGCGCCGCGATCGCGGCGACCGACGCGGTGATCGAAGGCCGCTATGCGAATGCGTTCTGTGGCGTGCGTCCACCCGGCCACCATGCGGAGCCTGCGCGCGCGATGGGTTTCTGCTTCTTCAACAACGTCGCGATCGCCGCGCGACATGCGCTCGACGTACACGGTCTGGAGCGTGTCGCGATCATCGATTTCGACGTGCATCACGGCAACGGCACCGAGGCGGCGTTCGCGAACGACGAGCGGGTGCTGATGTGCAGCTTCTTCCAGCATCCGCTGTACCCGTTCTCGGGCGTCGATCACCAGGCGCCGAACATGGTCAACCTGCCGATGCCCGCGCGCAGCAACGGGATGGCGATCCGCGAAGCCGTCGACATGTTCTGGCTGCCGCGCCTCGATGCGTTCAAGCCGCAGATGCTGTTCGTGTCCGCGGGTTTCGATGCGCATCGCGAGGACGACATCGGCAACCTCGGCCTCGTCGAAGCCGACTTCGAATGGTTGACCGCGCAGATCGTCGAGGTGGCGCGCCGGCATGCGCAGGGGCGCATCGTGAGCTGCCTCGAAGGCGGCTACAACCTGTCCGCGCTCGGGCGCAGCGTCGTCGCGCACCTGCGCGTACTGGCCGGCATCTGACGATCGCGTGACCGGCCCCGGGCGCACTCAGCGCGCCGGCGCCCGCGCGTGAATCCACGCGATCAGCGCGTCGATCACGCGATCGCGTTCGAGATCGTTCATCGTTTCGTGAAAGCCGCCTTCGTACAGCGTCAGCGTGCGATCGGGCGAGCCGACGCGCGCACCGAACGCACGGCTGCCGTCGGGTTCGGTCAGCTTGTCCTCGGTGCCGTGATAGACGAGCACCGGAACGCGCAGCCCGCCGCGACCGCTTTCGATGCGTGCCATTGCGTCGAGAATCTCCGCGCCGGTGCGCGCGGGCACCGGGCCATGATGGACGAGCGGATCGGCGCGATTGGCTGCGACGATGGCCGGATCGCGCGACAGCAGCGCGGCATCGATCCTGATTGCGGGGAAGGTCGGCCATATGCGGCTGATGACGCGGCTCACAGCGAGCATCCAGCGCGGCACGTCACGTCCCGGCGCGAGCGCCGGGCTCGACAGCACGAGGCCGGCCAGCGCGTGGCCGCGTGCCGGTGCGCGTTCGATCGCGTACAGCGCCGCGACCTCCCCGCCCATGCTGTGCCCCATCAGGAACAGCGGCGAATTGCCGCGTGCGGCTTCGGCGACCAGCGCATCCGCATCGTTCAGGTAGCCGTCGAAGCGCTCGACCCAGGCGCGCTTGCCGGGTGACTGGCCGTGCCCGCGCAGGTCGATCGCGAGCACCTCGATGCCGGCCGCATTCAGCCGGCCGGCGAGCGCGGCATAACGACCCGCATGTTCGGCAAGGCCATGTACGAGCGCGATCGTCGCACGCGGCGGCTCGGTGCCGTCGCCAGCCGGCCAGCGGTACGACGCCAGTTCGAGCCCGTCGGCGGTACGCAGGCGGCCCATCGTCGGCGCGGGTGAGGACGATGGCGCCGGTCCGGCGGTGGCAGGTGCGGCGGCCGGCGTGGTGGTGGCGGTCATCTGGCGTGTCCCCTGTCGGTTGGTCGGTGTTCCGGATCATAGTCGCGGCATCGTCGTGGCGCGCCAGCGGCGTCCCTCTAATTTCGTGTGGTTATGAAAAGATCGAAATCGATTATTAAGGGGAATGAGGGGTTTGCGGTAAAATCGACGGTTATTCCAGATGCATCGGCGGCCGACTGGCGGGCCAACTCGCCAGCCGGCCGCCGTTTTGTTTACATGATCGAATTACGCAATCTTTCGCAGCGATTTCCCGGGCCGGGCGGCTGGGTCGAGGCGCTGCGCAACATCAACCTGACGATTCCGCAGGGCGAGGTGTTCGGCATCATCGGCCGAAGCGGCGCCGGCAAGAGCACGCTCGTGCGCACCATCAACCTGCTCACGCGGCCGACCGAAGGCAATGTCATCGTCGGCGGGCTCGATCTCACGCTGCTGTCGGCTGGTGCGCTGCGCGAGGCGCGACGCGAGATCGGCATGATCTTCCAGCACTTCAACCTGCTGTCGTCGCGCACGGTGTTCGACAACGTCGCGCTGCCGCTCGAGCTGGCCGGCGCAAGCCGTGCCGACATCGAGGCCGCGGTGCTGCCGCTGCTCGACCTCGTCGGGCTGTCCGCGCAGAAGGATCGCTATCCGTCGCAGATCAGCGGCGGGCAGAAGCAGCGCGTCGGCATCGCACGCGCGCTCGCGAGCCAGCCGAAGGTGCTGCTGTCGGACGAAGCGACGTCCGCGCTCGATCCCGAGACCACGCGCTCGATCCTCGACCTGCTGAAGCGCATCAACCGCGAACTCGGCCTGACGATCGTGCTGATCACGCACCAGATGGAAGTGATCAAGCAGGTGTGCGATCGCGTCGCGGTGCTCGATGCGGGGCGCGTGGTCGAGGAAGGCCGCGTGATCGACGTGTTCCTGCAGCCGCATCACGAAGTGACGCGCGCGCTGATCGGCGACGTGATCGCGCAGGAGTTGCCGCCCGCGCTGAAGGCGCGCGTGGCCGAGCGGCTGAAGACCGGCAGTGGGCATCTGCTGCGGCTGGCGTTTACGGGCTCGGGTGTCGACCAGCCGATCCTGTCGGAAACGATTCGTCGGTACGAACTCGATTTCAACATCCTGCATGGCCAGATCGACGAGATCCAGGGGCAGGCATTCGGTTCGCTCGCGGTGCTCGCGGGCGGCGAGCCGGGCAAGGTCGGGCAGGCGCTCGCGTTCCTGCGCGAACAAGGTGTGGTGGTAGAGGAGCTTTCGTATGTTGAGTGAGATGTTCGATATGTTCGTGCAGTCGTTCTGGGAGACGCTGATCATGGTCGGCATCTCCGGGGCGGTCGGCGCGCTCGTCGGTCTGCCGCTCGGCGTGCTGCTCTACCTGACCGACCGCCAGGGCGTGCTGCAGAACCTCGCGGTGAATCGCGTGCTCGGCGGCATCGTGAATGCCGTCCGCTCGACGCCGTTCATCATCCTGCTGGTCGCGGTGATTCCGTTTACGCGACTCGTCACGGGTTCGTCGATCGGCACGGCCGCGGCGGTCGTGCCGCTGACGCTCGCGGCCGCGCCGTTCATCGCGCGTCTCGTCGAGACGGCGCTGCGCGAAGTCGACCGCGGGCTGATCGAGGCCGCGCAATCGATGGGTGCGACCACGTCGCAGATCGTCTTCAAGGTGCTGTTGCCCGAATCGCTGCCGGGCGTCGTCGCGGGCCTGACGATCACGTTCGTGTCGCTGGTCGGCTATTCGGCGATGGCGGGCGCGATCGGCGGCGGCGGGCTCGGCGATCTCGGGATCCGCTACGGTTATCAGCGCTATCTGCCGGAAGTGATGTGGACGGTCGTCGCGATCCTGATCGTGTTCGTGCAGATCGTGCAGTCGTTCGGCGACTGGCTCGTCCGCCGGCTGAGCCACAAATAAGACGAAATTGATCCGTTAGGGGAGAGAGACGATGCAACGACGCTTCATGCTGAAGTTCGCGGTGGCACTCGGCGCAGCCGCGCTGTTCGCGGGTGCGCACGCGCAGGCCGAAACCATCAAGGTGGGCGTGACGGGTGGGCCGCACGCGCAGATCATGGAAGCGGTGAAGAAGGTCGCGGCGAAGAGCGGCCTCGACATCCGCATCGTCGAATTCTCCGACTACGTGCAGCCGAACGCGGCGCTCGCGTCGGGCGACCTCGATGCGAACAGCTACCAGCACGACCCGTATCTGCAGGCGCAGGTGAAGGATCGCGGCTACAAGCTGATCAAGGTCGCGGATACCGTCACGTTCCCGATGGGCATCTATTCGAAGCGCGTGAAGTCGCTGGCCGAACTGAAGCCGGGCGCGCGCATCGCGGTTCCGAACGATCCGACCAACGGCGGCCGTGCGTTGCTGTTGCTGCAGAAGCAGGGCCTGTTGAAGCTGCGTGCGGACGCGGGGCTGAAGGCGACGCCGCTCGATATCGTTGACAATCCGCGCAAGCTGAAGATCGTCGAGCTCGATGCAGCACAGATTCCGCGTTCGCTCGGCGACGTCGACGCGGCCGCGATCAATACCAACTACGCGATGGAAGCGGGGTTGAAACCGAAACAGGACGCGATCGCGATCGAAGGGCCGAGCGGCCCGTACGCGAACGTCCTGGCGATCCGCGAGGCGGACCGGAACAAGCCGTGGGTGGCGAAACTGATCGCGGCCTATCATTCGGCCGATGTGAAGCAGTTCATCGAAGGCAAGTTCGGCGGAGCGGTCATTGCCGCCTGGTAACGGGCGAACAACGGGACGCCCGGAGAGATTAGAGTCGATGATCGAAAACCCGGGCTTTGCGTCCGGGTTTTTTCTCTTTTAAAATAGAACGATCGTTCGCTATCATTGGCGCGTCGTCAAGAAGCGGTATCCTCGACAACCATGATGGTTGGGTCCGCTTGGCCGCGCAGTCATGAGGCCTCGCTATAGAATGGCCTCTGGTCGTATTCGTAACTTTGGAGCGTGTGCATGAAAATCCTGGTGCCAGTGAAAAGAGTGGTCGATTACAACGTGAAGGTCCGCGTGAAGTCGGACAACACGGGCGTCGACATCGCGAACGTGAAGATGTCGATGAACCCGTTCGACGAAATCGCGGTGGAAGAAGCGGTGCGCCTGAAGGAAGCGGGCGTCGCGACCGAAGTGATCGCGGTGTCGGTGGGCGTGACGCAAGCGCAGGAAACGCTGCGCACGGCGCTGGCGATCGGCGCGGATCGCGCGATCCTCGTCGAATCGAACGACAGCGTCGAGCCGCTGGCCGTCGCGAAGATCCTGAAGGCGCTGGTCGACAAGGAGCAGCCGCAACTGGTGATCCTCGGCAAGCAGGCAATCGACGACGATTCGAACCAGACGGGCCAGATGCTGGCCGCGCTGGCTGGTCTCCCGCAAGCGACGTTCGCATCGAAGGTCACGATCGCGGACGGCAAGGCAACCGTTGCACGCGAAGTCGACGGCGGCGCGGAAACGCTGTCGCTGACGCTGCCGGCGGTCGTGACGACCGACCTGCGCCTGAACGAGCCGCGCTACGTGACGCTGCCGAACATCATGAAGGCGAAGAAGAAGCCGCTGGAAACGGTGAAGCCGGAAGACCTCGGCGTGGACGTCGCGCCGCGTCTGAAGACGCTGAAGGTGGCCGAGCCGCCGAAGCGCGCAGCCGGCGTGAAGGTGCCGGACGTGAAGACGCTGGTCGAGAAGCTGAAGACCGAAGCCAAGGTGCTGTAAGAGGGAGCGGAAAGAAATGACGATTCTGGTGATTGCAGAACACGACAACGCGTCGATCAAGGCCGCGACGCTGAACACGGTGGCGGCGGCGGCGAAGATCGGCGGTGACATTCACGTGCTGGTCGCAGGCCACAATGCGCAAGGCGCGGCCGACGCGGCAGCAAAGATCGCGGGTGTATTGAAGGTGCTGCTGGCCGACGCGCCGCAACTCGAAGCAGGTCTCGCGGAAAACGTCGAAGCGACCGCGCTGAACATTGCGAAGGACTATTCGCACATCCTCGCGCCGGCGACCGCTTACGGCAAGAACATCGCGCCGCGTATCGCCGCGAAGCTGGACGTCGCACAGATCTCCGACATCACGGCGGTTGACAGTGCCGACACGTTCGAGCGCCCGATCTACGCGGGCAACGCGATCGCGACGGTGCAGTCGAGCGACCCGATCAAGGTCATCACGGTGCGTGCGACCGGTTTCGATCCGGTTGCAGCGGAAGGCGGCAGCGCGTCGGTCGAGAAGATCGAGGCGGCGGCAGACGCCGGCAAGTCGCAGTTCGTCAGCCGTGAAGTGACGAAGCTGGACCGTCCGGAGCTCACCAGCGCGAAGATCATCGTATCGGGCGGCCGTGGTCTGGGCAGCGGCGAGAACTACACGAAGGTGCTGGAGCCGCTGGCGGACAAGCTGTCGGCGGCACTCGGCGCATCGCGCGCGGCAGTCGACGCCGGCTACGTGCCGAACGACTACCAGGTCGGCCAGACCGGCAAGATCGTCGCACCGCAGCTGTACATCGCGGT
>NZ_LDVA01000275.1:0-31169 GCF_050768715.1 Burkholderia sp. ZZQ-2
GAGCGCGGCGTGCCGGCCTGGCAGCGCGACGTGCCGCTCTTGTTCGCGGGCGAGCGGCTGATCTACGTGCCGCGGCTCGGCATCAATCGCGATGTCGGCGCGTTCGGCAGCGAGGCGGCAGGCGACGGCATCTGGCGCCGGATCGAATGGCGTCCCGACCTGCTGATCGCGTAACGGCGGGCAGGCTTCCGGCGGCGCGATGGCGCGCGCATTTTCACCATTTGGTAAACAGCGCCGGAACGGCTCCGGACGCGGCGAGCGGCTTGTCAAGCGGGCCTCTATCGGGTACGCTCGGTCGTTTGCTCGGCTCGATTTTTGAGCGATTTGTGCAGGTTTTCCGCGTGACGTACCCGGTTTGCGCGGCCTGATCGGCCTTCCGGGCAAAATCCGTCACGCTTGCGTGTTGCGTCCCAGCCGTCCCCCTCGTCGTCCGTCCACAGCCACAAGCCGCGTGACCGAACGGCTACGCGGCCTGCCCAGCGCGCCCGTGCGGTTTCTCCTCCAGTTCAGAACGACAATGGCACTCATCGTACACAAATACGGCGGCACTTCGATGGGCTCGGTCGAGCGCATCAAGAACGTCGCGAAACGCGTCGCAAAATGGCATCAGGCCGGGCACCAGATGGTGGTCGTGCCTTCGGCGATGTCCGGCGAAACCAACCGTCTGCTCGGTCTTGCGAAAGAGATTTCGAGCCAGCCGAGCCCGCGCGAGCTCGACATGATCGCGTCGACCGGCGAGCAGGTCAGCGTCGGCCTGCTGTCGATCGCGCTGCAGGAAATCGGCGTCGAGGCCGTGAGCTACGCGGGCTGGCAAGTGCCGATCAAGACGGACAGCGCGTTCACGAAAGCGCGCATTCACTCGATCGATGACGAGCGCGTGAAGGCCGATCTGAATGCAGGCAAGGTCGTGATCATCACGGGCTTCCAGGGCGTCGATCCGGACGGCCACATCACGACGCTGGGCCGTGGCGGCTCGGATACGTCGGCGGTGGCGGTCGCGGCTGCGCTGGGTGCCGAAGAGTGCTTGATTTACACGGACGTCGACGGCGTCTACACGACCGACCCGCGCGTCGTCGAAGAGGCGCGACGCCTCGATCGCGTGACGTTCGAGGAAATGCTGGAAATGGCCAGCCTCGGCTCGAAGGTCCTGCAGATCCGCTCGGTCGAATTCGCCGGCAAATACCAGGTGAAGACGCGCGTGCTGTCGAGCCTGACCGATCCGCTGATTGCGCTCGACGAAGAAATGCGCTCGGGCACCCTGATTACTTTTGAAGAAGACGAGACCATGGAAAAGGCAGTCATTTCCGGCATCGCGTTCCAGCGCGACGAAGCACGCATTGCTGTGATGGGCGTGCCCGACAAGCCGGGCATCGCGTATCAGATCCTCGGCCCGGTCGCGGATGCGAACGTCGACGTCGACATGATCATCCAGAACCAGAGCGTCCAGGGCAAGACCGACTTTACGTTCACGGTCGGCCGCGGCGACTACCAGAAGGCGATGGACATCCTCACCAACCAGGTGAAGGGCCACGTGAACGCCGAGCAGGTGCAGGGCGATCCGAAGGTGTCGAAGGTGTCGGTGGTCGGTGTCGGCATGCGTTCGCACGTGGGTGTTGCGAGCAAGATGTTCCGCACGCTGTCGGAAGAGGGCATCAACATCCAGATGATCTCGACGTCCGAAATCAAGATTTCGGTGCTGATCGACGAGAAATACATGGAGCTGGCCGTCCGCGCGTTGCACAAGGCATTCGAACTCGACCAGGCATCGTGAATTTTTCGTGATGCATTGAAGAAAATGCATCACGGAAATTGACGTGCGGTTCGAAACCCTATATTATTTCGTTCTCGTCGCACTGCCTCCCTGGTGCGAGCGAAAGTTTGGGAGACGTGGCCGAGAGGTCGAAGGCACTCCCCTGCTAAGGGAGCATCTGGGCCAAAACCTGGATCGAGGGTTCGAATCCCTCCGTCTCCGCCAAAAGCGGTGACAAAGCCCCGCAAGTTCTCGGACTTGCGGGGCTTTTTCTTTTTGACCATCAAATCAACTCACAAGCTTCCTGTGAGCATGAGCACGACGAACGAGCGGTTCACCGGTCGCAGTCGTTCTGATGCCGAGTGAATATTCGCGCGGTGAAGGGTGATCACTCGTCAAGCGGCGATCCGTGTCCGCGTGCGGCATGCTTGAGCCGGACTCGGTGATTTCCTGAACCATCTCAAGTCGACTCGAGAAAGTGAGTTCCTTCGGCTGGGTTCCCGGAAGGTTGGGTGTTTGGCGGCTTTCAGTCTTCCAGACTCAGTCCGGATGAGCCATCGATACAACCTGTCGAAGCTTCGCAGCTAACCCGGCGGTATCGTGCGACTGGCGCGAATACGAGCCGGCCTTGCCATGCAAAAACTCAACTGCGCAGCTGCTCGCCCTTGATAAAGGCAATCAGGGCGCGCAGAGCCTGCGAGACATGACGATGGCCGGGATAGTAAAGGCATAGTCCCGGAAAAGGCGGACACCAGTCGTCAAGAACGCGTTCGAGGCGTCCGTCACGCAAGGCCTCGACGACGAGGTGGTCAGGGACGAAAGCGATGCCTATGCCGTCCATGGCGGCGTCGACCATCAGCGGTTGGTCCGTCAAAGTAAGCGGGCCCGAGACATCGATGGTCTCGCTCACGCCGCGTCGCTCGAATTCCCACTGGTAGATCGCGCCGCTCTCGAAGCGAAAGCGAATACAGTCGTGTCGATAAAGATCGTGCGGCGTAGTGGGGCGTCCATGTGCAGCGAAATACGCGGGCGACGCGACTGCTGCGAAACGAACGTTGCCCATGATCGGAACGGCCACCATGTCCTGCGGCACGGCCTCGGCCAGTCGGATGCCCGCGTCGAATCCCGCTGCAACGATGTCACCGAGGCGGCCGTCGCTCACGATGTCGAGATGCACGTCCGGATACGACTTCAGGAAGCTTGCCAGGATGGGACGCAGGATGAGGCGGATGGCGCCTTCGCTTGCATTGATGCGCACGGTTCCGCTGGGAGCCAGACGGAGATCGTCGACTTCGCGCATCGCTTCGTCAATGATCGAAACCGCCGGCCGGAGTCTGGCTGCAAGACGCTCGCCGGCCTCGGTGAGCGAGGTGCTGCGAGTCGTTCGATTCAGGAGCCGGACGCCCAGACGCCGCTCGAGCGCTTTTACCGAATGACTGACCGCTGACGGCGTGATCTCGAGTTCGGTCGCTGCTGCGCGAAAGCTTCGTCGTGTTGCAACGGCCAGGAACACGGTGAAAGAAAAAAAATCGAAGCTCCTTGATTGGTGAGTAACTCTCATCGTTTCATCAAGCATTGGTGATCTTGTTTTGATACTAGGGGCTCCCTACACTGGGTGCAACTATTTCAGTCAAGGAGCGCCAGATGTCTCGAAAGATATTGATCACGGGTGCCAGCTCAGGTTTTGGGCGTGGTGCGGCAATCGAACTTGCACGCCTTGGCCACCACGTCGTGGCGACGGCCGAAACGTGGCCGCAGGTTCGCAGCCTGCGTGCGGACGCAGCCGAGGCCGGTGTGGTGCTCGAGGTGATCAAGCTGAATCTGCACGACGCGATCGACATCGCTCACGCGGGCTCGTTCGATCCCGATGTCCTGGTGCTGAACGCCGGCGTCATGGAAGGCGGATCGATCGTCGACATCCCGATGCAGCGCGTTCGGGAGTCCTTCGAAATCAACGTCTTCGGCCATCTTCAACTGGTACAGGCGATCGTGCCGAAGATGGTGGCACGCAGGTCCGGAAAAGTCGTATGGACCTCGTCGATGGGGGGCATTCTGGTTGTCCCGTTTGTCGGTGCCTATTGCGCGACCAAGCATGCGATCGAGGCCATCGCCGGGTCGATGAAAGCGGAACTCGAACCCTTTGGCGTCAAAGTCGCGACCGTGAATCCGGGCGTTTTCGGTACCGGATTCAACGACACTGGCGCCGAGAGCTACGTACAGTGGTACGACGCCGATTCCGCCGTTGTGCCGATGCCGGATTTCGGCGACAGCCTGATGAACCAGGCCGACCCCAGGGAGATGATCGACGCCATGGTCGAGATCATTCCGGCCGATACGCATTTGTATCGAACCATGCGCCCCTTTGCGACGATTGACGCTGCGAAGCAGTGGCAAGAGACTGAGTGGACGCAAAATGCCTGAGCTCACGTTGGAGCGGGCGGATCGGATCGTGGCCCAGGGGCGTGCCGCAGCCCAGGACGCGGGACTCAATGCCGTGTTTGCAATTCTGGATGCGGGTGCGCACCTGGTCACTTTCTCGCGGATGGACGGGGCATGGCTTGCATCGAATGAACTGTCGATTGCAAAGGCCCGGGCTTCGGTGATGTTCCGGGCGCCGAGCGAAGCGCTCAATGTCCCGTGGCAGGCGGGCCAGCCAGTTCCACACTTCGACCACATCCATGCAGGCGGGCTGTTGCTGATGGGAGGAGGAGTGCCTCTCTTGGATGGCGATGGCCAACTGATCGGCGCCCTCGGTGTGTCCGGCGGTACACCCGAGCAAGATGCGGTACTTGCTCGTGCTGCGATTGCCTGAGCGCTGGAGGTGGTGGGCGAGACTCCGATACCTCGGCTATCGCGTCGATCCGCGGCGACACGTCACGGTTTCGTCGTCGGCATGTTGTGGGCGCTGGCCCGCTTGGCGTGCCAGTCGTCCTGTGTATCGCGCGGTTGTGTACTCGCGCAGGAAGAAATATTCACGGCCCGCGTCAAGAATGTATATCTGCGATGCGTAAGGTGAGGGCGCGACAGCCTGCCACGACGGTGGACGACCCGCGCGTTGGAATATTCACTGCGCGCACCGAAAATGCATACGCGCCATGCAGGTAGCGGGTGCGCATCCGCCCGCTGTGGTGGCGGCTGGCGCAAGCGACCCCATATTTACTTCGACAGCCCGGATGTTGCGCGACCGGTTGTTCGGGCCGCGCTTCGGATCAACCGTCGATTTCGCTCGAATCGAACGTGATTTGCACATCATGGTCCGCAGGCCGGTACGACGCGGCGTAACCACACTGTTTGCCAGCGAAGATGATCGTGCGCTTGCAGACCGGCGAATTGAAGTCCATCGGCGTTTGCTTGATCAGCTTGGTGTCCGGGCAGGATGCGGACACGTTCGGCAGCTTCTGTTGCGCGGATTCGCTCGCCTGATTCGCGTCCATCCCACGATCTTTCGCGGTGCGCGCCCGCTGAGCAGCGGTGGATGCGCGACGGTTTGCGATCGTATTTTCACGGGCAGCGTCGCTGTTGGCGTTTCGCCGCTTTCGCTGCGGTTGCAGTTTCTGCGGCGTATTCTGCGCGCTTGGCAACCATCATCACGCCGACCATCGGCGCCTGACAGCGGTTGGCGTCGCAAATTGCTCCGGCTCCTTGCCGAGCGGAAAGGTGACTACGTAAAGCACGTTGATGGGTATCGGCTTGCTGTTCCAGTCCGCCCCCACGGGAGCGTGGAGGGTGGGCGGCGCGGCCATTCACTCGATCCGCGTCGAGCAAGACGAAATGAAATAAAAATGAAAGTTAGTCTGTAAGAAATCAGCGCTGCATTCTCACCGTCTTGTTTGGTGCCAATCAGCTCGTTCCGACCCTCCGGAATGGCAGGCGGATGTCAAAAATGCGGCGCTGCGTCGATTTTTGCAATCTGTCTGATCGATCAATACAAAAAATTACTCATAAAAATCAGCAAGATAAGGTGGGTTGTGAAAAACGATGCTCTGCTGCGATGCAGAAAATAATCAATCGCCTTATGCTGGTTAACCCGATCGCGTTTGAGCGGCGTCAAGCTTTCCCGTGATGCCGCTTTACATTTTGCCAACATTGGCGATTCACGAAATCTTTCTGTCGATTTGATTTCGTTCCTTTCGTCTCGCCTGTCTCCGATGCAGTGCGCGACTTCATCAAGGCCCTGTTGACATGCATGATTTCCCCTTCCTGAGCCTGGCCATCTGGGCTCCGATCCTGTTCGGCGCGTGCCTGCTGCGCGCCGGTTCCGACCATCATCCACGTCGAACGCGGCTGATCGCGCTCGTCGGCGCGCTGGTGGGGCTTGCGGCCGTCGTTCCGCTGGTCGCCGGTTTCGATGCGCACTCGGCCGCGATGCAGTTCGTCGAGAGCCGCAACTGGCTGGCGGCATTCAATTCCGGATGGCGGGTCGGCATCGACGGCGCGTCGCTGTGGCTCGTCGTGCTGACCGCGTTCACGACGCTCGTGGTGGTCGTGGCGTCGTGGGAGTCGGTCACGGTGCGCGTCGCGCAGTACTACGCGTCGTTCCTGATCCTGTCGGGGCTGATGGTCGGCGTGTTCGTCGCACAGGACGGGCTGCTGTTCTTCATCTTCTTCGAGGCGACGCTGATCCCGCTTTACCTGCTGATCGGCACATGGGGGCGCGAGCGCCGCGTGTACGCGGCCGTGAAGTTCTTCTTCATCTCGTTCGCCGGCTCGCTGTTGCTGCTGATGGCGATGCTGTACCTGTACGCGCAGTCGCACACGTTCGACATGGCCGTGTGGCGCACGCTGCAGCTCGGCTTCGCGCCGCAGTTGCTGGTGTTCCTCGGCTTCTTCGCCGCCTTCGCGGTCAAGGTGCCGATGTGGCCGGTCCACACGTGGCTGAGCGACGTCTATACCGACGGCCCGACGGGCGCGGCGCTGATGCTCGCGATGCTCAAGCTCGGCGGCTACGGGTTCCTGCGCTTCGCGCTGCCGGTGACACCCGACGCGAGCCACTTCTTCGCGCCGGCCGTGATCGCGCTGTCGCTGTTCGCGATCGTCTATGCGAGCCTGATCGCGCTCGCCCAGACCGATCTCGGCAAGCTGCTCGCGTATTCGACGGTCGCGCACATGGGGATCGTCACGCTCGGGCTGTTCCTGTTCAACCGGATCGGCGTCGAAGGCGCGATCGTGCAGCTCGTGTCGTACGGCTTCGTCGCGGGCGCGATGCTGTTGTGCGTGAACGTGCTCGTCGACCGCACGAAGCAGCGCGAGATTGCCTCGTACGGCGGCGTCGCGGGCGTGATGCCGCGTTTCGCGACCTTCACGGTGCTGTTCGCGATGGCCAACGTCGGCCTGCCGGGCACATCGGGCTTCGTCGGCGAGTTCATGGTCATCATGGGCGCGATCCGCTTCAACTTCTGGATCGGCGCGATCGCGGCACTGACGCTGATCCTCAGCGCGTCGTACACGCTGTGGATGCTCAAGCGCGTCGTGTTCGGCAAGGTCGCGAGCCAGCGGATCGCGAAGCTCGCCGACCTGAACCGTCGCGAGATCGTGATGTTCGCGTCGCTCGCCCTGGTCGTGCTGGCGGTCGGCATCGATCCGAAGCCGTTCACCGACGCGATCGATCCGACCGTCGGAAGGCTGATCGAAGACGCGAGCCATTCGAAGCTGCCGGCAGGGGACGGCCCTGCGCAGCCGCAGCCGTCGTACATGGCATCGACGCACGGCTGATCGCGGCACGTCGCGCGAACGGGGCTCATCGCGCGGCGGTGAGGCCGTTGCGTACACATCGATCGCGGTCCGGCGCAGGTAGCGCCGGGCCCGCTTGCGGCTGCGTGAAATTGCCCCGCGACAATGTGTCTCACAACAGATTCTGCAATGATGATTTTCCGCATTAGCTGGTTCTTCATCGCACTCGCGCGACGTATGATTCGGCCACTTTCGTGGATCGAATGCGCATCGGGCATACGCAAACGGATTCAATGACCCTCGGGCGGTGTGATGAAAAGAAGAGCTTCAAAAGGCGGGGTGGCGCTGTTGTCGATCGGCGCGGCCCTGAGCCTGTCAGGCTGTAATTTAGATGTACTAAATCCGAAAGGAAGCGTGGGTGCTGCCGAAAAGGCGCTGATCGCGACGTCCACCTGGGCGATGCTGGTCGTCGTCGTGCCGGTGATCCTGCTCACGCTGTGGTTCGCGTGGCGATACCGCGCGTCGAACCGCAACGCCACCTACGCGCCGAACTGGTCGCACTCGACCGCGATCGAGGTCGTGATCTGGACGGTGCCGACGCTGATCATCCTGTTCCTCGGCGTGCTCACGTGGAAGACCACGCACGAGCTCGACCCGTACAAGCCGCTCGAGTCGTCGGTGAAGCCGATCGACGTCGAGGTCGTCGCGCTCGACTGGAAGTGGCTGTTCATCTATCCGGAACTCGGCATCGCGTCGGTGAACCAGCTCGCGATTCCGGTCGGCACGCCGGTGAACTTCCGCATCACGTCGGATTCGGTGATGAACTCGTTCTTCATCCCGCAGCTCGGCGGCCAGGTCTACGCGATGGCCGGCATGCAGACGCGCCTGCACCTGATCGCCGACGAGCCCGGCAACTACGCGGGCACGTCCGCCAACTTCAGCGGCCGCGGCTTCTCCGACATGAAGTTCCGCACGCTCGCCGAGCCGCGCGAACAGTTCGATGCATGGGTGCAGAAGGTGAAGGCCTCGCCCGACCGTCTCGACGCGACCGTGTACGGTACCGTCGCCCAGCCGAGCGAGAAGGCGCCGGTGCGCTACTTCTCGTCGGTCGATCCGCGGCTCTTCCACAACATCATCGCGAAATACAACGATGGCCACGTCCTCGACCTGAAGGACGCCGCCTGCGGCACGAAGGGGTAACGCATGTTCGGCAAACTCACACTTTCGGCGATCCCGTTCGATCAGCCCATCATCATGGGGGCAGGCGCCTTCATGGGGCTGGTCGTGCTGGGCATTCTCGCCGCGCTGACGATCACCGGCCGGTGGAAATGGCTGTGGACGGAATGGCTGACCACGGTCGACCACAAGAGACTCGGCGTGATGTACATCATCGTCGCGCTGATCATGCTGCTGCGTGGCTTCGCCGACGCGATCATGATGCGCATGCAGCTCGCGCTCTCGTACAACGGGCCCGGCTACCTGCCGCCGCACCACTATGACCAGGTCTTCACGGCACACGGCGTGATCATGATCTTCTTCATGGCGATGGTGTTCATGGTCGGCCTGATGAACCTGGTCGTGCCGCTGCAGATCGGCGCGCGCGACGTCGCATTCCCGTTCATCAACTCGCTCTCCTTCTGGATGACGGCCGTCAGTGCGATCCTGATCAACGTGTCGCTCGTGATCGGCGAATTCGCGCAGACGGGCTGGCTCGCGTATCCGCCGCTGTCGGAGCTGCAGTTCAGTCCGGGGGTAGGGGTCGATTACTACCTGTGGGCGCTGCAGATATCGGGCGTCGGCACGCTGCTGACCGGCGTGAACTTCTTCGTGACGATCATCAAGATGCGCGCGCCGGGCATGACGCTGATGAAGATGCCGGTGTTCACGTGGACCGCGCTCTGCACGAACGTGCTGATCATGGCGTCGTTCCCGATCCTGACCGCGACGCTCGCGCTGCTCGGCCTCGACCGTTACCTCGGCATGCACTTCTTCACGAACGAAGCCGGCGGCAACGCGATGCTGTACCTGAACCTGATCTGGGCGTGGGGCCATCCGGAGGTGTACATCCTGATCCTGCCGGCGTTCGGGATCTTCTCGGAAGTCATCGCGACGTTCGCGAAGAAGCCGCTGTTCGGCTACAAGACGATGGTGTACGCGACCTGCGCGATCATGGTGCTGTCGTTCCTCGTGTGGCTGCACCACTTCTTCACGATGGGCTCGGGTGCGAACGTGAACGCGTTCTTCGGCATCATGACGATGATCATCGCGATCCCGACCGGCGTGAAGGTGTTCAACTGGCTGTTCACGATGTACCGCGGCCGGATCGAATTCACGACGCCCGTGCTGTGGACGATCGGTTTCATGGTCACGTTCACAATCGGCGGCATGACCGGCGTGATGATGGCGATTCCGGGTGCGGACTTCGTGCTGCACAACAGCCTGTTCCTGATCGCGCACTTCCACAACGTGATCATCGGCGGCGTGCTGTTCGGTTATCTCGCGGGCTTCAACTACTGGTTCCCGAAGGCGTTCGGCTTCAAGCTGAACGAGAAGCTCGGCAAGGCTGCGTTCTGGTTCTGGCAGGTCGGCTTCTACGTCGCGTTCGTGCCGCTCTACGTGCTCGGCTTCATGGGCATGACGCGCCGGCTCAACCACTACGACAACCCCGCCTGGCATCCGTGGCTGCTGGTCGCCGCATTCGGCGCCGTGCTGATCGCGGTCGGCATTGCGTGCCAGTTGCTGCAACTGGTGGTCAGCATCCGCAACCGCAACCTGCCGGCATACCGCGACACGACGGGCGATCCGTGGGGCGGCCGCACGCTGGAGTGGGCGACCTCGTCGCCGCCGGCCGACTACAACTTCGCGGTGATCCCGCAGGTGCGCACGCTCGACGCGTATGCGGACATGAAGGCACGCGGCGAAGGCCGGCCGAACCCGGCGTCGTTCCGCGACATCCACATGCCGTCGAATACCTGCGCGGGCCTCGTGGTGGCGATCTTCAGCCTGGTGCTCGGCTTCGCGCTGGTGTGGCACATCTGGTGGATGGCGATCGGCGGGCTCGTCGGGATCGTCGCGACGCTCGTGATCTACAGCTCGCGCGATAACGACGGTTATTACATCCCTGCGTCGACGGTGCGCAAGACCGAAGACAAGCAGCCGACGCAGCGCGTGGCCGCGCGCGTCGACGACGTGGAACTGGAGGCCAACTGATGTTGCAGAAAACCTTGAGCGCGACCCTGCTCGAGCACGACGACCATCCGCCGTCGCATTCGGTGTTCGGGTTCTGGCTGTACCTGATGACCGACTGCGTGATCTTTGCCGCGCTGTTCGCGACGTTCGCGGTGCTCGGCCAGCAGTATGCGGGCGGGCCGACCGCGAAAGACCTGTTCGACATTCCGGGCGTCGCGGTGGAAACCGCCGCGCTGCTGCTGTCGAGCATCACGTACGGTTTCGCGATGCTCGCCGCGTACAAGCAGCGGCGGGGCGCGCTGCTCGCATGGCTCGCGGTGACGTTCGTGCTCGGCGCGGCGTTTCTCGTGATGGAACTGCGCGAGTTCTCGCACCTGATCGCGGAAGGCGCGGGCCCGCAGCGCAGCGCGTTCCTGTCGGCGTTCTTCACGCTGGTCGGCACGCACGGGCTGCACGTGACGGCCGGGCTGCTGTGGATGATCGTGCTCGCCGGGCAGATCGTGTTTCGCGGCGGCGACCTGACCGATCGCGACCTGCGACGCCTGACGTGCCTGAGCCTCTTCTGGCACTTCCTCGACATCGTGTGGATCTGCGTGTTTTCCTTTGTTTATCTCGCGAGCGTGATCTAAATGGCCCATTCGCATTCGTCTCAACTCGAAGAAGGGCACGGCAGTGTCGGCGGCTATGTCGCCGGCTTCATCCTGTCGGTGCTGCTCACGGCCGCGTCGTTCGGCCTCGTGATGGGCGGCGTGCTGTCGCCGCACGCGTCGCTGATCGCGCTTGCCGTGCTCGCGTTCGTGCAGATCGTCGTGCACCTCGTGTACTTCCTGCACATGAACGGCTCGTCGGGCCAGCGCTGGAACGTGATGGCGTTCAGCTACACGGTGCTGACCGCGGCGATCCTGATCGTCGGCACGCTGTGGGTGATGCACAACGTCAGCATGAACATGATGTCGCGCTGAGCGGCATCGCGGCGCGATGCGTCGACCGGAGAAGCGGCACGAAGGTGCCGCTTTTTTTTCGTCCGCGAGGAGGGCGCTGCGGCCCGCGAGGGCGGTACCGGGGGGCATCGACTGTATGATTCGGCGCGTCCGCACTGCCGGTGCGAACGCCGGTCGGCAAGGGCGGAAGGGAGCCTGGGCGCCTCCGTCGGGCCGTCGATTGTTACAAGACGTTAGCGCAAGCTTGCCCTTGCGATGCCGCGCATCAGTTCTTACAAACTTGAAATATGCGGTGGCAACGCTTGCCGTTATAGTCGAATCACACATCAAACAACCCCCAAAGAGGAATCCATGAAGACCTTGCGTATTGCCTCGCTCTTGACCGGTATGACGGCCTTGCTCGTGTCGGGCGCAGCAATGGCGGGAGTCAATGTCGGGATCAATCTCGGCGTTCCGGCACCGGTCTACGTCGCGCCCGCACCTGTGTATGCGCCGCCTCCGCCTCCGCCGGTCGTCTATCAGCCTGCGCCGGTCTATGCGCCGGCACCCGTCTACGCACCGGCGCCCGCTATCGTGATCGGCTGGCATGGCGACCGCTACTGGGACGGCCGTCGCTACTGGGGTCGCGACGAGTGGTACCACCGTCACGGCGGCCGCCCCGGCTGGGATCGCGGTCACGGCCATTGGGACAACGGTCGCCACAACGGCTGGCGTTGATCGGCAGGGCGCACGCGTGATGTGCGCGCAACGTTCGTTGATGAGGAAACCGCCTGCATGGCGGTTTTCTTTTGGCCCGACGGATTGAATGGGTAGAATCGTCCCTCGTTACTACCCTCATTCGACCGACAGGGCCTCTATGACGAAGGGTTCGCCCCGGGCCGCCGCGCGTGTCCGCCGTGCCGTACGGGTTGCCGGCCGCACGGCCGCGGTGTTCGTGTTGCAGGCGGCGCTGGCCGCGACCGCCGCGCACGCGGCCTACGCCATTGCGCAGTACGGCGAGCCGAAGTATCCGCCGGGCTTCAGGCATTTCGACTACGTCAACCCCGACGCGCCGAAGGGCGGCACGCTCGTGCTCGCGAACCCGAACCGGCTGACCTCGTTCGACAAGTTCAACCCGTTTACGATGCGCGGCAATCCCGCGCCGGGCATCGACATGCTGTTCGAGAGCCTCGCGACCGGCAGCTCGGACGAGCCCGCGTCCGCGTACGGGCTGCTCGCCGACGACATCGACATCGCACCGGATCGCCGTTCGGTCACGTTCCACCTGAATCCGCGCGCGCGCTTTTCCAATGGCGACCCGGTCACGGCCAACGACGTCAAGTTCTCGTTCGACACGCTGAAGAGCAAGCTGGCCGCGCCGCAGTTCGGCGCGTATTTCGCGGAAATCACGAAGGCCGTGGTGGTCGATCCTGCCACCGTGCGTTTCGAGTTCCGCAGCGCGAATCGCGAACTGCCGCTGATCGCCGGCGGCGTGCCGGTGTTTTCGCGCAAGTGGGGATTGCGCGCGGACGGCTCGCGCATCCCGTTCGACCAGCTCGCGTTCGAGCAGCCGATCGGCAGCGGCCCGTACCTGATCGAGCGCTACGACAACGGCAGGACGATCACTTACCGGCGCAACCCGGCGTACTGGGGGGCCAACCTGCCGGTGCGGGTGGGCACCAACAACTTCGAACGGATCGTCTACAAGCTGTACGGCGATGGCGTTGCGCGGCTCGAAGCGTTCAAGGCCGGCGAATACGATGTGCTCGTCGAGTACATCGCGCGCAACTGGACGCGCCGCGACGTCGGCAAGCGTTTCGACAGCGGCGAGCTCGTCAAGCGCGAATTCCGCCAGCACAACGGCGCCGGCATGCAGGGCTTCTTCATGAACCTGCGCCGGCCGCTGTTTCGCGACGTGCGCGTGCGCCAGGCGCTCGACCTTGCGTTCGACTTCGAATGGCTGAACCGCCAGCTGTTCTACAGCGCCTACACGCGTCTGGACAGCTACTTCGCCGACACCGACCTGCAGGCGACCGGCACGCCCGGCCCCGGCGAGCTGAAGTTGCTGGAGCCGCTGCGCGCGCAGCTCGATCCGGCCGTGTTCGGGCCGATGGTCACGCAGCCGGACACGAATCCTCCGGGCTCGCTGCGCGCGAACCTGCTGAAGGCGCGCACGCTGCTCGCGCAGGCCGGCTGGACCTATCGCGACGGCGCGCTGCGCAATGCGAAGGGCGAGCCGTTCACGTTCGAGATCCTCGACGATTCGGGTGCCGCGATGGAAGGTGTCGTGACGGCCTATCAGCGCAATCTGGCGAAGCTCGGCATCGATGCACGCTTTCGCACGGCCGATTTCGCGCTGCTGCAAAAGCGCCTCGACGCGTTCGACTACGACATGACGACGATCCGCCTGCCGGGCGTGCAGGTGCCGGGTGCCGAGCAATACTCGCGTTACGCCAGCAAGTTCGCCGACGAGCCGGGCTCCGACAACCTCATCGGGCTGAAGTCGCCGGCCGTCGACACGCTGCTGCACGCACTCGGCACCGCGCAGTCGCGCGACGAATTGCTCGACGCGACGCACGCGCTCGACCGCGTGCTGATGCATGGCTACTACGCGGTCCCGCAGTGGTACAGCACGACGCACCGGATCGCGTACAAGCGCACGCTTGGCTACCCGCAGACGCTGCCGCTGTACTATTCGGCCGAGGGCTGGGTCGTGTCGACCTGGTGGGCGAAGCCCGATCACTGAGCCACGCCGCCCTACGTCCAACCCCGCCTACCGATCGCGAGTCGACGCCCATGTGGAGCTACATCCTCAAACGCCTGCTGCTGATGATCCCGACGCTCGTCGGCGTGCTGACGCTTACGTTCGCGGTGATCCAGTTCGTACCGGGCGGCCCCGTCGAACAGGCTGTGCAGGAATTGCGCAAGGGCGCGACGGAGCAGGGCGCGGTGCCGTTCGGGATGCGCGCACACACCGGCGTCGACGCACAGCAGCTCGCGCAGCTCAAGGCGCTGTACGGTTTCGACAAACCGCCGCTCGAACGCTACTGGCTGATGCTGAAGCGCTTCGCGCGCTTCGATCTCGGCGACAGCTACTTCCGCCACCAGAGCGTGTGGTCGCTGGTCGTGCAGAAGCTGCCCGTGTCGATCAGCATCGGGCTGTGGACGTTCTTCCTGACGTACCTGATCGCGGTGCCGCTCGGCATCGCGAAGGCCGTGCGCAACGGTTCGCCGTTCGACGTCGCGACGAGCCTCGTCGTGCTCGTCGGTTATGCGATTCCGGGCTTCGTGCTCGGCGTGCTGCTGCTCGTGCTGTTCGGCGGCGGCTCGTTCTGGCAGCTTTTCCCGCTGCGCGGGCTCACGTCGGACAACTTCGCCCAGCTGTCGCTCGTCGGCAAGGTGCTCGACTACCTGTGGCACATCGCGCTGCCGATCACGGCGTCGGTCGTCGGCAGCTTCGCGGTCGTCACGATGCTCACGAAGAATGCGTTTCTCGACCAGATCCGCCGGCAATACGTGCTGACCGCGCGCGCGAAGGGGCTCTCCGAGCGCAGCGTGCTGTGGAAGCACGTGTTCCGCAACGCGATGCTGCCGCTGATCGTCGGTTTCCCGGCCGCGTTCATCGGCGCGTTCTTCACGGGCAGCCTGCTGATCGAGACGCTGTTCTCGCTCGACGGCCTCGGGCTGCTGTCGTACGAATCGGTCGTGCGGCGCGACTATCCGGTCGTGCTCGGCACGCTGTACCTGTTCACGCTGATCGGCCTTGCGACCAAGCTGATCTCCGATCTCTGCTATGTGTGGGTCGATCCGCGCATTCAATTCGACACCCTGGAGCGCTGACATGAAACCGTCCGTCTGCATGCCCGGCGTCACCGGGCGAGGTGCGCGATGAACCGGGCCATCGTGTCGTCCCGCATCGACGCGGCGCGCGCCCGCGTGTCGCCGTCTCCCGCGCGCCGCGTATGGCAGCGCTTCAGGCAGCAGCGCCTCGGCTACTGGAGCTTCGTGATCTTCGTCGTCGCGTTCGCCGCGAGCCTCGCGGCGCCGCTGTGGTCGAACGACAAGCCGCTCGTCGTGCGTTACGACGGCCAGACCTATTTCCCGATGTTCCATGCGTATCCGGAGACGACCTTCGGCGGCGATTTCCCGACCCCGGCCGACTATCTCGATCCGTATGTGCGCAAGCGGCTCGAGGCGCCCGGCAACTTCGTCGTCTACCCGCCGAACCATTACTACTACGACACGCTGAACTATTTCTCGAACGTGCCGAACCCCGCGCCGCCGTCGCGCGCGAACTGGCTCGGTACCGACGCGCAGGGGCGCGACCTGCTCGCCCGGCTCGTGTACGGGTTCCGCGTGTCGGTCGAGTTCGGGCTGATCCTGACCGTGATCGGCACGCTGCTCGGGATCGCCGCGGGCGCCGTGCAGGGCTTCTTCGGCGGGCGCATCGACATCGTCGGGCAGCGCCTGATCGAGATCTGGAGTTCGCTGCCCGAGCTGTACCTGCTGATCATCTTCGCGTCGATCTTCGAGCCGAGTTTCCTGCTGCTGATCGTGCTGCTGTCGCTGTTCGGCTGGATCGGGCTCGCCGACTACGTGCGCGCGGAATTCCTGCGCAACCGCACGCAGGACTACGTGCGCGCGGCGCGCGCGATGGGGCTCACGAACTGGCAGATCATCTGGCGCCATGTGCTGCCGAACAGTCTCACGCCGGTGATCACGTTCTTGCCGTTCCGGATGAGCGGCTCGATCCTCGCGCTCACGAGCCTCGATTTCCTCGGGCTCGGCGTGCCGCCGCCGACCCCGAGCCTCGGCGAACTGCTCGCGCAGGGCAAGGGCAACCTCGACGCATGGTGGATCTCGTTGTCGACCTTCGGCGTGCTGGTCACGACGCTGCTGCTGCTGACCTTCATGGGCGACGCGCTGCGCAACGCGCTCGATACGCGGATCGCCGATTCGGTGCGTGCGGCGGGAGGCCAGCGATGAGCGAACCGGTCGTATCGACGCAGCATGAGCCGCTGCTGGCGCTCGAGCATCTGCATGTGCGCTTCGGCGACACGGTCGCGGTGGACGACGTGACGCTCGAGATCGGTCGCGGCGAGCGCGTCGCGCTGGTCGGCGAATCGGGTTCCGGCAAGAGCGTGACCGCGCTGTCGATCCTGCGGCTGCTGCGCGACGCCGACGTGAGCGGCGCGATCCGCTTCGCGGGGCAGGACCTGGCTGGCAAGAGCGAGCGCGAGATGCGCGGGCTGCGCGGCTCGGACATCGCGATGATCTTCCAGGAACCGATGACGGCGCTCAACCCGCTGTATACGATCGGCGTGCAGATCGGCGAGACGATCGTGCTGCACGACGGCGTATCGGCGGTCGAGGCGCGCAAGCGTGCGATCGCTCTGCTTGCGCGCACGGGCATCGCGGAGCCGGAGAAGCGTGTCGACAGCTATCCGCACCAGTTGTCGGGCGGCCAGCGGCAGCGCGCGATGATCGCGATGGCGCTCGCCTGCCGGCCGCGCCTGCTGCTGGCCGACGAGCCGACCACCGCGCTCGACGTGACGATCCGCGCGCAGATCGTCGACCTGCTGCTGGAACTGCAGCGCGAGGAAGCGGAAAAACGCGGGATGGCGATCCTGCTGATCACGCACGACCTGAATCTCGTGCGGCACTTCGCGGACCGCGTCGCGGTGATGGAGCACGGCCGGCTCGTCGAGAGCGGGCCGGTCGAGCGGATCTTCGCGGAACCCGAGCATCCGTATACGCAGCGGCTGCTGAACAGCCGTCCGCAACGCGCGGTCGCGCCGGTGATGCCGATCGCGCCCGTCGTGCTCGACGCCCGCCACGTGAGCGTGCAGTTCGCGCGCAAGCGGCCGGGCATCGCGGGCTGGTTCGGCTCGGTACCCGTGACGGCCGTCGCGGATGTGTCGGTGTCGGTGCGGCAGGGCGAGACGCTCGGCATCGTCGGTGAATCGGGATCCGGGAAGTCGACGCTCGCGATGGCGCTGCTCGGCCTGCAAAAGACGGCCGGCGGCACGATCGAATTCCAGGGGCGCGCGCTGTCGACCTACCGCGGCCGCGAACAGACGGCACTGCGCTCGAACATGCAGGTGGTCTTTCAGGATCCGTTCAGTTCGCTTTCTCCGCGTCACACGATCGAGCGGATCGTCGGCGAGGGGCTCGAACTGCATCGCCCGGACATGACGCCCGATGCGCGTCGCGCGAAGTCGCTCGCGGTACTGCGCGAAGTCGGCCTCGACCGCACGGTGCTGCACCGTTATCCGCACGAATTCTCGGGCGGGCAGCGCCAGCGGATCGCGATCGCGCGCGCGCTGGTGCTGGAACCGCGCATCCTGATTCTCGACGAGCCGACGTCCGCGCTCGACGTGTCGATCCAGCAGCAGGTGCTCAAGCTGCTCGCGAATTTGCAACAGAAATACAACCTCGGCTATGTATTCATCAGCCATGACCTGGAGGTGATCGGGGCGATGGCGCATCGCGTCGCGGTGATGCAGGGCGGGGCCGTCGTCGAGTCGGGAGAGGTGGCCGACATCTTCACCAGGCCGTCACATCCTTACACACAAAAGCTGTTGAAAGCGGTCTGGAAAGCGTGATAGGTCGCCAATGGTCTGATCATCTCGATTGTATTTATTAATTTGTTTTGACAAACGATTACGCGCTGGCTAGTATCGACCGAAATTTTCCGCCAATCAGCTGATTTTTAAGCAAATTCCATCGACCAATGCAGCATCGATCCCTGACCCAGGCATGCGCGCGCACCATCGCCGGGCTATTCATCGGCGCCCTGTTCGCAGCAGCACCCGGCGCGTTCGCCGACGAAGTCAGCAGTTTTAACCAGAATGTCATAAATTCGACGCAGAACGCGTCGAATTCCTCCCTCCAGCAGACCAGCGCGCAGCCGTCGGGCGGCGGCGCGAAGTCGTTCCTCGCCGGCATGGCCGGCAAGGCGGGCGACGTGGTCGTCGGCGCGCTGAACATGATCGGCGTGCGCTATCGCTGGGGCGGCAACTCGCCGGATTCGGGCCTCGACTGCAGCGGCTTCGTGCGCTACGTGTTCCAGGACACCCTCGGCATGTCGCTGCCGCGTCGTGCGGAAGAGATGAGCCGCGTCGGCGAGAAGGTGAGCATGAGCAACCTCAAGCCGGGCGATCTCGTGTTCTTCAACACGATGCGCCGCACGTTCTCGCACGTCGGCATCTACATCGGCGACAACAAGTTCGTGCACTCGCCGTCGACGGGCAGTACCATCCGCGTCGACGATCTCGATAGCGGCTACTGGGAAAAGCGTTTCACCGGCGCGCGCCGGCTTGAGTCGGAGTTCCCGATGAAGCCGGAAGATCTGCGTCAGCGCGTGCGCGCGACGATTGGCGACGATTCGGCGAACGGCAACAACTGACGTTCGACGGTCGGTCCGGCCGGATCGAAAAAACCCTGTCACCGAAAGGCGGCAGGGTTTTTTGTTTTGGGGCGGTGCAAACGGTGAGACGGTCGCGCCGTCGTTTGAGGGCCGGCGGCGCGCGCCGGCCTGCTCATCGCGTGCTTACGCGGCGGCCACGCCGCGCGCTGCCGCGAGCTTGCGCTGCAGTTCCGGCATGATGCGCGCGACGGCTTCCTCGCCTGCAAGAATGGCCGCGTTGCGCTGGTTGAAGTCGCTGCCGCCCATGGCCGCGAGGTTCGGGCGGATCACGACGTCGGCGTACTTGTCGAGCTCGTAGGTCTTGATCGTCTGGCCCATGATCGTGAAGGTCTGCAGCAGCATCTCGATCGGGTTGTTGGTTGCCGCGCCGTCCGGCCGGGCCGAGATGTCGATCGCGATCACGAAGCTCGCGCCCATCTTGCGCGCGTACGACGCCGGCACGGGGCTCACGAGGCCGCCGTCGACATATTCGCGGTTGCCGATCTTCACCGGTTCGAACACCGACGGCACGCTGCACGATGCGCGCACCGCGAGCCCCGTGTTGCCCTGCTGGAACAGGATCGGCTGACCGCTCTGCAGATCGGTCGCGACAATACCGAGCGGCTTCGCCATCTTCTCGATCGGCCGGTTGTTGAGCGTCTTGTTCAGGAAGTTCTGCAGCGCCACGCCTTGCAGCAGCCCGCGCGAACGGAACGGCAGCGCCCAGTCGCTGATCGCCGCCTGATCCATGTCGAGCGCGATCTTGTTGATCTGCAGTGCGCTCATGCCGGACGCATACAGTGCGCCGACCACCGAGCCCGCGCTCGTGCCCGCGACGATTTCGACCGGGATGCCGCGCGCCTCGAGCGCCTTCAGCACGCCGATGTGCGAGAAGCCGCGCGCGGCGCCGCCACCGAGCGCGATGCCGATCTTCACCGGTTTCTCGCGCGGCTGCGTGGCGCCGGAGGCATTGTCCGAACGGGATTTGTCGCCGAACGACGTGCAGGCGGCGAGGCTGGCGGACGCGGCGGCGATCGTGAAGTGGCGGCGCGACAGGCGAGGGGACGACATCGAATGGTTCTCCGGCGGCTTGGCGGCGGGTTACACGGCCCGCGGCGGCGATAGGTTCCGAGCGGCCGCGCGGCAGGTTCCGTGCGGCCGGTGCCGCGCCGGCTGGCGGCCGCGGCGCGCACATCATAAAGCAAGCGGCGCGCTTGGCGCGATGTCCGGCGCGAGTATAATTCCGGCTTCTTTCCCGTTCCGGGCGCGGCCGGCCCCATTGCTGTCCGGGCTGCCGCCGTCGATCCCGCGTCGAATCATTCATGCGCCCCAGGCGTTCGAGTTACCGTTTATGACCCGTCCTGTCCGTACCCGCTTCGCGCCGAGTCCCACCGGCTTCATCCACCTCGGCAACATCCGCTCCGCGCTCTATCCGTGGGCGTTCGCCCGCAAGATGAAGGGCACGTTCGTGCTGCGCATCGAGGACACCGACGTCGAACGCTCGTCGCAGGAAGCGGTCGACGCGATCCTCGAAGGGATGCAATGGCTCGGCCTGGATTTCGACGAAGGCCCGATCTACCAGATGCAGCGGATGGACCGCTATCGCGAGGTGCTCGCGCAGATGCTGGAGAAGGGGCTTGCATACCCGTGCTACATGTCGGCCGAGGAGCTTGACGCGCTGCGCGAACGCCAGCGCGAGGCCGGCCTGAAGCCGCGCTATGACGGCACGTGGCGTCCGGAGCCCGGCAAGGTGCTGCCGGAGCCGCCGGCCGGCGTGAAGCCGGTGCTGCGTTTCCGCAATCCGCTGACGGGCACGGTCGTGTGGGATGACGCGGTGAAGGGGCGTGTCGAGATTTCGAACGAGGAACTCGACGACCTCGTGATCGCGCGTCCGGACGGCACGCCGATCTACAACTTCTGCGTGGTGGTGGACGACATGGACATGGGCATCACGCACGTGATCCGTGGCGACGACCACGTGAACAACACGCCGCGCCAGATCAACATCCTGAATGCGCTCGGCGGCGAGGCGCCGGTCTACGCGCACCTGCCGACCGTGCTGAACGAGCAGGGCGAGAAGATGAGCAAGCGGCATGGCGCGATGAGCGTGATGGCGTATCGCGACGCGGGTTTCCTGCCCGAAGCGGTCGTCAACTATCTCGCGCGCCTCGGCTGGTCGCACGGCGATGCTGAGATCTTCTCGCGCGAGCAGTTCGTCGAATGGTTCGATCTCGAGCATCTCGGCAAGTCGCCCGCGCAGTACGACCACAGCAAGCTGAGCTGGCTGAACGCGCATTACATCAAGGAAGCGGACAACGCGCGCCTCGCCGAGCTGGCCAAACCGTTCCTCGCTGCACTCGGCGTCGACGATGCGGCGATCGCCACGGGCCCGGCGCTCGATGCCGTGGTCGGGCTGATGAAGGATCGCGCGACGACGGTCAAGGAGATCGCGGAAGGCGCAGCGATGTTCTACCGTGTGCCGGCACCGGATGCCGATGCGCTTGCGCAGCACGTGACCGATGCGGTGCGTCCGGCGCTGGCCGATCTCGTCGCTGCGCTGAAGGCGGCCGACTGGACGAAGGAGGCCGTATCCGCCGCGCTGAAGGCGACGCTCGGCACGCACAAGCTGAAGATGCCGCAACTCGCGATGCCGGTGCGCCTGCTGGTGGCGGGGACGACGCATACGCCGTCGATCGACGCGGTGCTCGTCCTGTTCGGCCGCGATGTCGTGGTGTCGCGTATCGAGGCCGCGCTGGCCTGAGATTCGGGAGCGAGCGAAGCTGCCCGTGCGTGACATCGCGGCAGCTTCGCAAAAAATTTCGCTCCAATCGCAAAAAGGGTATTTACAAGTTCAAAGTAGCTCCATATAATCTCATTTCTGTTCTGCAAGGGGGTATAGCTCAGCTGGGAGAGCGCTTGCATGGCATGCAAGAGGTCAGCGGTTCGATCCCGCTTACCTCCACCATCAGAACAAGCTGGATTGATTTGCGAAGCAGCAGTGGTAGTAATAAATGCTTCACAAAATGATTCAAAGCAGTTAGAATTTCGGCCTTCGCTGTTGATTGAAAAGTGAATAGCGAAAGTCAGACAGATCTGAAAAGATTTTGTCCCCTTCGTCTAGAGGCCTAGGACATCACCCTTTCACGGTGAGTACAGGGGTTCGAATCCCCTAGGGGACGCCAGGATTCAGCGGCGTTTCGTAGAAGTGTCGCAAGGCTCGCAGGAACGTAACCGACGTCCTGCGGGTTGGGTAAGAAAGCTGGAGCGGTAGTTCAGTCGGTTAGAATACCGGCCTGTCACGCCGGGGGTCGCGGGTTCGAGTCCCGTCCGCTCCGCCAGAACGAAGCCCGTTCAAGACGTTTTTGAGCGGGCTTTTGTATTAAAGATGTAAGCAGTACGTTGTCCCCTTCGTCTAGAGGCCTAGGACATCACCCTTTCACGGTGAGTACAGGGGTTCGAATCCCCTAGGGGACGCCAGATTTCGGCGTCGTTCGAACAAACGATGCGCCGGCAGGAAGCAACCGACGCCTGCCAGGCAAGCAGCAAGACTGGAGCGGTAGTTCAGTCGGTTAGAATACCGGCCTGTCACGCCGGGGGTCGCGGGTTCGAGTCCCGTCCGCTCCGCCAAAAATGAAGAAGCCCGCCTCGTGCGGGCTTTTTTATTTGCGTTTCCGGTTGTGCCCGCCGGCGGGTGCGAGACTGCGGAGCGGAGGAAGCCGCCTGCACGGTTTCCGGCGGGGTGCGAAGGGATGCGCGCGCAAGGGGATGCAGGCGAGTCCCGCCCGCCTGCCTGAAAATGAAGAGCCCGCCACGCGCGGGCTTTTGCATGTGTGGCGCCGGTTGTGCCCGCAGGCGGGACATAACCACCGGTCATCACGCGTCGAGCCGCTACGAGAAATCCGCGATTGCATCCGCACGCGACTGCGCTATCGTGGCGGGATGCGTTCTTGACCCCTGCGCGATGCTCGATCCGACCGACCTGCGACTCCTGTATCAGCTCCGGCCTGCGGAGGCCGGCGATTTTCCCTTTGCCGAAGCGCTGACGCACGGCAACATGGGCGGCTATTACAAGCGCCATGGGCTCGTGTGGCGCAGCGACCTGTTCTACGCGAGCTGGCGCGAATCCGAGAACTTCATCCTCGAGGCCGACGGCGAGCGCATCGGCGTGCTGCGCGTGACCGAGGAGGGCGACTCGCTGCACATCCGCGACGTACAGATCGCGGCCGGTCATCGCGGGCAGGGCGCCGGCACCTACATGCTCGACATGTCGCACCGCTGGGCGCGTGCGCGCGGGCTGCACGAACTTCAATTGCGCGTGTTCGTCGACAATCCTGCCGCGCGTCTTTATTTGCGCATGGGCTATCAGGTTGCCGGGTCGCGGCTCGCGCAACTTGGCTCGATCCGCCACATGGTGCGGCCGGTCTGACGCGTTGACGACTCCGAATGACGCGTTCAGCGGACAGCGCCGATGGCGTCGTCGTCCGGGGTTTCGTCGTCCGCGAGGCTGCCTTCCGGGCCGCGGTGTTCGTAGCCGCGCAGCATGAATGCGCGGGGGCTTTCGCCGAATGCGCGCCGGAACATCGCCGAAAAGGCGCTCTGGCTCTGGTAGCCGAGCTCGCGCGCAATATGCGACAGCGGGCGCCCCTGGTTCAGCAGCGGAATGGCCCGTGCCAGCAGTGCCTGCTGACGCCACTGTGAAAAACTCACGCCCAGTTCCTGCTTGAAGAGCCGCGAAATCGTGCGCGTGCTCGCGCCGACCTCGCTTGCCCAGTGCTCGAGCGACTCCGCATGCGCCGGATGCGCGAGTACCGATTCGCACAGCATGCGCAGCCGTTTTTCGTCGGGCATCGGCACCGCGAGCGGCAGCGGTTCGGCGCGACTCAGCTCGTCGAGCACGAGCCCGCACAGCAGGCGCTCGCGCGCGGTGCTCAGGTCGCGCGCGTCGAGCGCGACGATCAGTTCGCGCAGGAGCCCCGTCACTTCGACGACGCGGCACGCGTCAAGCCCTTCCGGCACGATCGACTCGTCGATGTACAGCGTGCGCAAGAACGCCTCTTCGACGATCACGACTTCGTGCGTCACGTGCGGCGGTACCCAGATCGCACGGGACGGCGGCACCATCCATGTCGTGCCGGTCGTCGCGACGCGCAGCACGCCGCGCGACGCGTACGCGAGCTGTGCCCACGCATGCGTATGCAGCGGGATGCGGCGTCCGGCGTCGAGCTGCCGTGCGCGCACGCGCATCGGATGGACGGCGGTCGGCGCGAATTCGGGCGGAATGTCGATGACGTACAGGTTCGGTACGTCGGCTTGGGCGGGCGGATTCATGGACGATTCGGGCAACGCTGCGGCGATGCCGTTATTGTAGAAGGCGCCGCGAAAGCGCATGCGACGGTTTGTCGGGCGATCATGCCGCGCTCAAATGAACTTTGTGTGGGAGCGCCGGAGATTTCAGGGCCGCCCGAAACCAGACGCGCTCGTGGGCCCGAACCATCGGGCCGGTATCGTGGTCTATCGATGCGCGGGGGATTGCGCAAGAATTGCGCACGGATCGCGCATGAATCGCCCGTGAACACGGCAACACACGAATCAAAGAGGAGAACCACGATGCGTTACGTATTCGTCTACGGCACCTTGAGAAACGGGGAGGCCAACGACATCGGCCACGCGGCCGCCAGGCACGGAATTGCCGCGCCGACGCTGCTCGGCGCCGCCGCGCTGCCGGGAGAGCTGTACGATTTCGGCACTTATCCGGGGATGGTTGCCGGATCGGCCGGCAAGTCGCTGGTCTGGGGTGACGTCTACGAAGTCGACGACCGGCTCGTTCCCGTGCTCGACGAGATCGAGCGCGTCTATCCGGGTGTCGACTCGCTGTTCAAGCCGGACGACGTGACCGTCGAACTCGGCGGCCGGCAGTACGCGTGCCTTTACTATCCGGTCGCCGCGCACGCGACAGCCGGGCGTCCGCGCATTGCGTCGGGCGACTGGGTTCAGCACCGGCGCGAGCGGGAAGCCGTCTGACCGGTCGCGCGGCAGCCGCTTCAGCCGCAAAGGAAAAAGCGCCCCGAGGGGCGCTTTCGTTTGTGCCGTCATTCGCGTGCGACCGGCGCCGACGCAGGGCCGGCCCCGATCGGGACGGGCGGCTTCGTCAGATTTCCTCGTACAGCGGCAGCGTCAGGAATTCGGTGAAGCCTTCCGACGTCGACATCTGCTCGAAGATCGCGGCGGCGCGCTCGTACGGCTGCGTGTTGCCGCCGACCGAGCGCTTCACGTTGTCGAGCTCGGCCTTCGAGAATTCCCGCACGAGCTCGGCCGTGACCTTGCGGCCGTCGTCGAGCACGCCCTTCGGCGAGCGGATCCATTGCCACACCTGCGAACGGGAAATCTCGGCCGTGGCCGCATCTTCCATCAGGTTGTGGATCGGTACGCAGCCGTTGCCGTCGAGCCAGGCGCCGAGGTAATGGATGCCGACGTTGATGTTGTTGCGCAGGCCGGCTTCGGTGATCGGTGCTTCAGGCTGGAAGTCGAGCAGGTTCCTGCCTTCGACCTGCACGTCGTCGCGCTGCTTCGCGATCTGGTTCGGCTTGTCGCCGAGCACCTTGACGAACTCTTCCATCGCGATCGGCACGAGGCCCGGGTGCGCGACCCAGCCGCCGTCGTAGCCGTCGGTCGCGTCGCGCTGCTTGTCCGAACGCACGCCGCCCATGGCCTTGTCGTTCGCTTCCGGATCGTTCTTGATCGGGATCAGCGCGCTCATCCCGCCGATCGCCGGCGCGTTGCGCTTGTGGCAGGTCTTCAGCAGCAGCAGCGCGTACGCGCGCATGAACGGCACCGTCATCGTGATCTTCGAACGCTCGGCCAGGCAGAAGTCGCGGTCGTTCTTGAATTTCTTGATCGCCGAGAAGATGTAGTCCCAGCGGCCCGCGTTCAGGCCCGAGCTGTGTTCGCGCAGTTCGTACAGGATCTCGTCCATCTCGAACGCGGCGAGGATCGTCTCGATCAGCACCGTCGCGCGGATCGTGCCGCGCGGCACGCCGATGGCTTCCTGCGCCGCGACGAAGATGTCGTTCCACAGCCGGGCTTCGAGATGGCTTTCCATCTTCGGCAGGTAGAAGTACGGGCCCGAGCCGCGCGCAAGCAGTTCCTTCGCGTTGTGGAACAGGAACAGCGCGAAATCGAAGATGCCGCCGGACACGCGCTGGCCGTCGACCGTCACGTGCTTCTCGTCGAGGTGCCAGCCGCGCGGACGCACGATCAGCGTCGCGACCTTGTCGTTCAACTGGTAGGACTTGCCGTTCTGCTCGAGCGAGATCGTCCGGCGCACCGCGTCCTTCAGGTTGATCTGGCCGTCGATCTGGTTCGTCCAGCTCGGTGCGTTCGAATCCTCGAAGTCCGTCATGTACGAATCGGCGCCCGAGTTCAGCGCGTTGATGATCATCTTGCGCTCGACGGGGCCCGTGATCTCGACGCGGCGGCATTGCAGGTCGGCCGGCAGCGGCGCGACCTTCCAGTCGCCTTCGCGGATCGCCTTCGTCTCGGCCAGGAAGTCGGGGCGCTCGCCCGCGTCCAGGCGTTTCGTGCGCTCGACGCGCGCCTGCAGTAGCGCCTGGCGGCGCGGTTCGAACGTGCGGTGCAGCGCCGCGACGAGTGCGAGCGCTTCGGGCGTCAGGATTGCTTCGTAACCCGGCTTGATTTCGCCGGTGATCGCCATGCCTTGCGGCAGCGTGATCGGGGTGCTCATGAGTCTCATCTCCTTGGTCGGTCAGTTGCGGTTTCGGTAAAGGGGGAAGGTGGCAGCTGCAAACGTCATGCGCCCGGGCCGGGGCGCGTGCGGTTTGCGGGTCTGCCGGACGGAGCCGGGGTGGCGAGGAATGCGAGCAGGTCGGCCATGCCGGTGCCCGTACCGTCCGGCGGCGCGCCGAGTTCCTCGGCGGGCGCGCCCGTGCGGTTGAGCCAGAACGTGGTGTAGCCGAACCAGACGGCGCCGGCGACGTCCCACGCGTTCGACGACACGAACACGATGCCGCGCCGGTTCGGTCCGAACGCGGCGGTGCCGAGCGCGTAGGCCGCCGGACTCGGCTTGTACGCGCGCACGGTATCGGCCGACAGCACGCGATCGAACAGCCCGGACATGCCGGCGCTCTTGATCGCGATGTCGAGCATCTGCGGCGTGCCGTTCGACAGGATCGCGAGCGGCGGGCGCGGGTCGAGCGCGCGCAGCTTGCGCAGCGCGGGCACCGTATCGGGATAGGTGGACAGGCACGCGTATTCGTCCATCAGTCGCTTCTCGGCCGCGCTGTTCAGCGCGAGCCCGAGCCGGCGCGCGGCGAACCGCAGCGCATCGAGCGTGATGTCCCGGAACGGGCGGTAGCGGGCGCCGGCCGGATCCGCGAGCGTGCGCAGCTGCGAGTATTCGATTTGCTTGCGTCGCCACAGCTGCGACAACCGTTCCCCGTGACCCGGAAACATCTGCTCCGCCGCGGCCAGCACCGCACGCACGTCGAACAACGTGCCGAATGCGTCGAAGAGGATTGCGTCGGGAGAGGAGAGTGTCGTTGTGGCCGACATAGCCTTGCGCTCCAGTTTCAGAGGTCGGGTAAATTCTATTCGTGATCGTATACGCTAAAAAAGACGCTATTCATCACTTGATCTTTTACTTTCATATACCTAATCTTGAGCCGTTTAAGTTATTTGAAGGGCGGCGGCACCGCCCCGGCGAGTCATGGACCGGTTCAAGCAGATCGAAACGTTCGCTGCGGTCGCGGCGAAGGGCAGCCTGTCGGCGGCCGCGCATGCGGAAGGCGTCGCCCCGGCGATCATCGGCCGACGCCTCGACGCGCTCGAGGAGCGGCTCGGCGTCAAGCTGCTGGTGCGCACGACGCGCAAGCTCACGCTGACGTTCGAGGGCTCGGCGTTTCTCGAGGATTGCCAGCGGATCATCAACGACATGCAGAACGCCGAGGCGAGCGTGTCCGCCGGCGGCGTCAAGGCGAGCGGCCACCTGCGTATTTCCGCGCCGGCCGGCTTCGGCCGGCGGCACGTCGCGCCGCTCGTGCCCGAATTCAGCGTCGGGCATCCCGACGTATCCGTCACGCTCGACCTGTCCGACCGCATGGTCGACCTCGTCAACGAGGGGTTCGATTGCGCGGTGCGGCTCGGCGAGCTGCCCGACTCGTCGCTCGTGTCGCTGAAGCTCGGCGAGAACCGCCGCGTGTGCGTCGCGGCTCCCGCGTATCTCGTACGGCGCGGCACGCCCGCGACGCTCGCGGAACTGGCGCGGCACAACTGCCTCGCGCTCGCGGCAAACGCGAACCAGCAGCGCGGCTGGGCGTTCCAGGAGGACGGCAAGGTCGTGTCGATCCGCGTGAACGGCACGATGGAGTGCTCGGACGGAGCGGTGCTGCACGAGTGGTGCCTCGCCGGACATGGCCTGGCGTGGCGCTCGTGGTGGGAGGTCGGCGAGGACATCGCGGCCGGCCGGCTCGTCAGCGTGCTCGACGCATTTGCCGCCCCGCCGATCGGCATCCACGCGGTGTTCCCGCAACGCAGGCACCTGCCGCTGCGTGTGCGGCTGTTTCTCGACTACCTGAAGCACACTTACGAGCGGCCCGGATATTGGGGCGAGTAGCAGCGGGAGCCGGTCGCGTTCGCCCGCGTGTTTCCGATATGAGGGCGAACCCGCTGCCGGGGCCGGTTGGGCGGTTTCGCGCACTACACTCGTAGGAGGCATGTCCGACGCGCCACGGCCGCCCCGGATGGGATCGCGGCTTGCGGCGTGTACTTGACGAAGGAGGGCGCGATGTTCCGGCACATCCTCGTTCCAACCGACGGTTCCGAACTGTCGCAGAAGGCGATCGACGGCGCGATCGACCTGGCCCGGGCGGTCGGTGCGCGCGTCACGGCGTACGCGTGCCTGCCGCAGTATCCGTACTCGCCGTTTTCCGAAGTGATCATCGAGCCGCCCGCCGATTTCCGGGCGCGCAGCGAGCGCGAGGCGCGCACGCATCTCGACGAGGTCGAATCGGCCGCGAAGGCGGCCGGTGTCGACTGCGACACCTGGACGAGCGTCCATCCGTCGCCGTATCTCGGCATCATCGAGGCGGCAGAACGCGGCGGTTGCGACGTGATCTTCATGGCGTCCCACGGACGCCGCGGGCTCGGCAGCTTGCTGATCGGCAGCGAGACGCAGCGCGTGCTGACCCATACGAAAATTCCGGTGATCGTCTATCGGTAGGGCGGTGCCCTGGAAAAAGGGCGCGCCGGACGAAGCCGGCGCGCGTCGTTGCTGGCGGCACGCAGGCCGCGCGGCCGGTCGCGCGATCGGTATCGCGCGCCTGCCGTCTCCTCCCTGATTCTTGTTCGGTGGCCGATGCCGCACCGTCGCGAGACGGGGCGGGCATCGGCAAGACACGCCTGGCGCGTGTTACGCGACCTTCTTGCCGTCGAAGAACTGCTCGTCCTCGGTCGAGCCGTGCAGTGCGGTCGTCGACGCTTCGCGTTCGACCGTCTGCGTCACGGCGTCGAAGTAGCCGGTGCCGACTTCGCGCTGGTGCTTGACGGCCGTGAAGCCCTTGTCCGCGGCCGCGAACTCGGCCTGCTGCAGTTCGACGAAGGCGCTCATCTGCGTGCGGGCATAGCCGTGCGCGAGGTTGAACATCGAGTAGTTCAGCGCATGGAAGCCGGCCAGCGTGATGAACTGGAACTTGTAGCCCATCGCGCCGAGCTCCTTCTGGAACTTCGCGATCGTCGCGTCGTCGAGGTTCTTCTTCCAGTTGAACGACGGCGAGCAGTTGTACGACAGCAGCTTGCCCGGGAACTGCTTGTGGATCGCTTCCGCGAACTTCTTCGCGTACTCGAGATCCGGCTTGCCGGTTTCGCACCAGACCAGGTCGGCGTACGGCGCATAGGCAAGACCGCGCGAGATTGCCTGCCCGATGCCCGGCTTCGTGCGGAAGAAGCCTTCCACGGTGCGCTCGCCCGTGAGGAACGGCTTGTCGTTGTCGTCGACGTCGGACGTGATCAGGTCGGCGGCTTCCGCGTCGGTGCGGGCGACCAGCACGGTCGGCGTGCCCATCACGTCGGCCGCGAGACGCGCTGCCGACAGCTTCGCGACGGCTTCGCGGGTCGGCACGAGCACCTTGCCGCCCATGTGGCCGCACTTCTTCACCGACGCGAGCTGGTCCTCGAAGTGGACACCCGACGCGCCGGCTTCGATCATCGCCTTCATCAACTCGAACGCATTCAGCACGCCGCCGAAACCGGCTTCCGCGTCGGCGACGATCGGTGCGAAGAAATCGACATAACCTTCGTCGCCCGGATTCTTGCCCTCTGACCACTGGATCTGGTCGGCGCGCGTCAGCGTGTTGTTGATGCGCTTCACGACGAGCGGCACCGAGTTTGCCGGGTACAGCGACTGGTCCGGGTACATTTCGCCCGCGACGTTCGCGTCGCCGGCCACTTGCCAGCCGGACAGGTAGATGGCCTTCAGGCCGGCCTTCACCTGCTGCATCGCCTGGTTGCCGGTCAGCGCGCCGAGTGCGTTGACGAACGGCTCGTTGTTGACGAGGCTCCACAGCTTTTCCGCGCCGCGCTTGGCGAGCGTGTGCTCGATCGGAACCGAACCGCGCAGGCGGACCACGTCCTCAGCCGAATAGCTGCGCTTGATGCCTTTCCAGCGCGGATCGGTTTCCCATTGCTTTTGCAGTTCCTGTGCCTGTTGCTGACGCGACATGATGAGCTCCTTGATGCGGTGCGATGCCTGATGGGTTGAATCTGACGGTGGTGAGGCTGTTCTCGAAGCCGGGAGCGTTGCGTTCCGGTTCGTGAGGTCTTGTATAAGAGTCTAGGCAAATCGACCGAGGCGGGACAGGGGGCTTTGTGGGGCGGCAGTCAAATTTTTAGTTGTTTTGAATCAGTGGCTTGAAGTTGTAATTTCGAGATAAGAAATGCCTTTTCCCATCCCGCAATCGCCCGGGTTGTGCCACGCAGCATGATTTTTTACGACACAAAAAAATTTTCCGCATCGTGAAATGCGGGGCGGGGCGAAAAAAAACCGGCGCAGATGCGCCGGTTGGCTGGTTGGGCAGTGCCATCCGTGGGGCGGCCGGTGGCCGCCCGTGCGTGCTTACGACGCGGAGTTGCTGCGACGCGGGCCGCCGCTGCGTTGACCGTCGCGGCGCGGGCCGCCGTCACGGCTGCCGCCCGGCTTGCCGCTCCAGCCGCCGCCATTGCC